>JAWPMT010000006.1:300000-504417 GCA_033344775.1 Cytophagales bacterium
GATTTAATCCCTGGCCTCCTCTCTTTTTGCTTGGTTGTTCCTGGTATGGGTCTGAAGGATGCGTTCTTTTTCTTTTCGTACTTCCGAGTTCTTGCGATGACCCCAAATTTTTGCTCGGGCAGCTTTCCCTGCTTTTTCCAGATTAACAATGGGTGCAGCATAATCTCTTCCCAATTCAAACCCGAGAGTCGCTGCTTCCAAAGGAGGGATTTTCCAGGGTTCATGAATGTGTTCTGTTGGAATTTTACTCAATTCCGGGATCCATTTCTTGATGAATTCCCCTTTTGGATCATGGTCTTGACTTTGCTTCACCGGATTGTAAATACGAACAGTATTCACACCAGTGGTTCCTGCCTGCATCTGAAACTGTGGATAATGAATCCCCGGTTCATAGTCCAGAAATTGACGGGCCAAATGATAAACCCCATCCTTCCAGTTTTGATCCAGGTGATGACAAAAGAAAGAAACCAACATGGCGCGCATCCGAAAATTGATCCAGCCTGTCTCAGTTACACATCGCATGCACGCATCCACCATCGGATAGCCTGTCTTACCAGATTCCCAGGTCTGGATGATCTTATCCTGCGTATTGTGTTCCAGAGATTCATAACCGCGATTAATGCAAATGGTCTCGTAGGTGCACTCTACTTCAAATTTCTGAATGAAATGACAGTGCCACTTCAACCGCGTACAGATACCATTGAACGCACGTTTGTTCGTTTTTTGATTCGGATGATTTTTGATGAACTGGTAAGCCTGCTTGATACTCAGGTTACCCCATGCCAGATAAGGCGAAATGCGCCCACAGGAATACCGGCTTTTGGCTGGCTTTGAAATATCCAGATGGTAGCGTTTCCCTCGTTCAGCGACAAATGACTTTAAGTATTGCCAAGCATGCCGCTCTCCGGCCGGTTGAAAAGTTGCCGGATAATCCTCAAAAGAAGCGATGAGTGGTTCTGTGAGAGGAAATGGGTTGTCAAATGATCCTATTTCATTTTGGCTGTAATGATTTTGAATAAGAGGTGCATACATGGTCTGGAACCACCGTTTGTCCCAGCATTTCCGATCTCGAATACCCCGCTCAATGCCATCTCTTTGAAACTCTCTCCAATTGATCCCTTTGCTCTCGAATATGTGCTTTGCTATCCGATCTTGCTGCCAGGTGAATTCAGTACCACTTTCTTGATAAGAAAACACCTGATCCACTTCATATTGATCGGTGTAATACCCAAATACCTCATTGATACTTCCGTAACAGATCGTAACCTCTCTATTAAAGGGTTTAAGCCTCTGGCTTTGCTCCTTCAACGCATGCCAGCAAAACTGATGATGTCGCAACGCTGCATCCGGATGAGCCATGACTTCCGGCATGAAGACATATAATATCAAGTAGGGTAATCCTGCGGTTTCGGCAGCTTCCAGCGGTGCATGATCTTGTGTTCGGATATCCCGCTTGATCCAAACGATATTGATTTTGGTCTTTCTCAATTAGACCAGCTTCTTTTTATACTTTTTCCAAAAGGCAAAAAACGAAGGGAAATATCCTTGCACATCAGCCATCCAGTCTCTAGGCTCCTCTTTACCCGAATAATGCGCATTGGTCGGATGCTCTTTGAACGTGAATCGAGCGGTAGGAAACACTTGTTTCAAGTCCTGAAACTCTCCTACAAACACTTGTATTCCGGGAATGTTTTTGGACAGATCAAGCACAAATTCCAGACACTTTTGACTGACTGGATACTTCTCAAAAAAGGAAGGTTCCAGCAACAACACCCGGTTAGCCGAATGATTAGCGTGCCAATGCGGGTCAAGGTTATAGTAATTATAAATCAGAATTTCTGCCTCGGCATCTACGTCCAATTCTTGTTGAGTAGGTAAAGAAGTCGTTGCATTGAAATGAGAAGTAGCTTTCAATTCCTCCGGAACGCAAATCTCGGCGAAATCTTTATAAGCTCTGTCCATGATCGTACCTCGCTGAATCGAATTGAAATACTTGTTGACATTTTCCTGATTGGCGTAGTACTTCTTGTTGGCATTGGCACCGGCCACCCATTGCCAGCTAAGTGCATTACTCGCCCAATCGCCATCCAATAAATGATAATACATCCACCTGGCGGGCTGTCGCCACTGTGATTGACCAAAATTGCAAGCGATCGCCGCCACATACATTCGCGTATGGTTGTGCATGTACCCCGTTTCGAAGAGGGTTTTTAAAGCTCGATCCACTGCTTCAATTCCCGTATTAGCCTGCAATAGGGCATCCGGTACTTGATAATGAGTTACAGGTTGCTGCTCCTGTTTGAGATCTGAGTCAATCAAGTCGCCTTTCGAAATCCATACCTGCTGCCAATAGTCTCTCCAGGCCAGTTCCTGTACGAACTTTTCGGTCTGTTCCCAGGCCAGGTCCAAACTCATGACATGATCAAAAACCTGCTTGGTTGAAATCACCCCCCTCGAAATATAGGGGCTTAAACGAGTGACAGCACCTTCCTCAAAATTCCGGGTTCGGGCGTAGAGTACCGGATCAATCGATTGTATCCTGGCTTCGATTTCATTCAGTTCCCTGGGGAAAGTTACTGATGTTTGAAAGTCTACAGTTTGCTCCATTACTCACTTACCAAATCAACACAAGAGGTACTGATTTAGTAGGTGAATTGTTTAGTCTTTTTTCAGCGAATGGAAATCAATCATAAACCTTCGAAATTTTTATGTTTTTACCATCAAACCTGACCGGACGTAAATTGAAGTGCAGGTCCTCAACTTCTATTTTTGTGCCTCCTCTGTGAAGATTTGCACTTGTCTGCTCATGAACTCCACTTCATCACGATCGAAAGTGAGTGTGTCCCCACGAATAACCAGGTCTCTGGCAACACACATTTCCACACAGCAAGGAGACCTTTTCTTGATGAATAACCTCATCAGCATCGTATTTATACAATTGTTCAGATACCGGATTCAGCGAGATCAATAGGAAAAGTAGATGTTGCTTTTTTCAATTGGTTTGTTATGCCTTAGGAACGGTTGATCTTTTGATCAAGTATGATTTCTGGATAGGCTGCTCTACTTTTTAACCGGGTTTAACGTAGAATTCGTTATCGAATTGCAAATGAAAATCGCTGATCCACCTGCCACCCCTTTCCATCATGCTTGAGTAGCACCAGGTCTCTGATTTCAAAATTCATGGATAGTTCTTGCTGCGAGAAATGTGTCTTTGCCTCAAAGAATTTCGGTTTTTTAAGGTCCCGAAATGCTATGGTCACGTGCGGATGAAAAGGTCGGTCTTTGTAGTCTGCATTGAACAAACTCAAATCGAGGCGCATTTGCTTTGCCAATTGCTGTTGCAACTGTTTCAGTACCGGGTTTTCTATCACATCCACAAAAACTACCCTGGGTTCAAAAAAGTCAAAGTCCCTAAGTCGTACCTCAAAAGGATCCGTGGCTGTTGCGACCTGGCTCAAGCACTGATCCAAAGCTGCTCGCTTTTTGTCATTCCACTTGAAAGGCATGTGCAGTGTGATATGCGGTGGTGATTTCAAAGCATGACCCGAACCAAAATGCGATTTACAATAGTGTTTCAATTCAGTAATTTGATTCGATTCCTCTTCAGGAGGAAGTACGGCAATAAAGTAAAGCGAAGCCACCCTCAAATCTTATGTTTTTATACATGCCTCCCAAATGTCCAGGGAATTAGGACCATCAGATCAAAATATTTCACACTTTTAACCACCCAACATTAAAACCATGAAGACTGAAGTACTAGAAGCAAGTGGCGAAAAGATCCTGCTGATCGACTATGCTGGTTGTAAAAGTGAAAATGACATGATCCAGATCGTGGATGAAGCTGCTTCACAAATCAGTGACCCAACCATCAAATTTACCTTAAGTGACGTCACTGGGGTGAAATTCTCATCGGGTTATACTGATCATGTGAAGACGCTGGTCAAAGACGTATTCTATCCTAATACTACTAGAAACGCGATTGTAGGGGTCACCGGTGCCCAAGGCATGATCGTCAGTGGCATGAACCTCTTTTCACGGTCTCGTCGAAAAATGGTCAGTTTCAGCAATCGGGAAGAAGCGATCGATTACTTGTTAACCGCATCCAATGAAGGTTGAAAACCAAATTCTTAAGATCCAAAAGAATCATGGTCAATTTCGATACACGCGAAGTGGCCAATCAGTTCCTTATTGAAGATTAATTGGCTGCCATATCCGTATTTGACCGATTAAAATTTTAGGTTTTGGTGGTCCTGCAGTTTTCGGATACTTTTAATTGCTAAATCAATTACCTCAATTAACCTAGCGATTCAATTCCATCTTAGATCTGCAGACATGAAAAAATCCATCACTTTATGGGCACTGATCCTGTGCCTCGTTTTTTCGGCAGCCAGCCAAAAAAAGAAAAAGCAAGCGACACCTACACCCAAGGCGACTGTTGCTTCTTTCACTTCCAAAATGACCCGTCATGACGGCTTTTTCAATTTCTTTTCTGATGAAAAGCAAGGGAAAATCTACCTGCTCATCGAGAACCTCGGGCAAGAATTTCTTTACGTCAACTCACTGGCCGCTGGTGTAGGCTCCAATGACATAGGACTGGACCGGGGCCAATTGGGCAATGAGCGTGTGGTAAGATTCGAAAGACATGGCAATAAAGTGCTCATGATCCAGCCTAATCAGGGCTATCGCGCCGTAAGCGACAACTACGACGAAGTGAAATCCGTGGCAGAGGCCTTTGCTTCCTCCGCCATCGGTGGATTCACGATCAAAATGGAAGACGGCAATAATTTGTTGGTGGACATCACAGACTTTCTCCTTAGAGATTCACATGGCATCAGCCAACGACTGAAAAGAACCCAACAGGGTAGCTATAGCCTGGATAAAACCAGGTCTGCAGTTTACTTACCTGCTACCTTCAATTTCCCGAAGAACACAGAATTTGAGTCCATCCTTACATTCAGAGGTGTGGCGCAGGGAGCCTGGATCCGATCTGTCGCCCCGAGCTCAGATGCCATCACGGTTCGTACGCACCATTCCTTAATCGAACTACCAGATGACAATTATGAACCTAGAGAATTTGATCCAAGGTCAGGTTTCATTTCCATGTCCTATCAGGATTACGCTACACCCATCGAAGATGCACTGGTCAAAAGGTTGATCATTCGTCACAGGCTTCAGAAAAAAGACCCTTCAGCCGCTAGAAGTGAGCCCGTAGAACCGATCATTTATTACCTGGACCGTGGGGCTCCGGAGCCGATTCGTTCTGCGCTGATTGACGGAGCCAAGTGGTGGAATCAAGCTTTTGAGGCAGCTGGATTTATCAATGCATTCCGTGTGGAAGTCATGCCGGAAGGCGCGCATCCGCTGGATGTTCGTTACAATATCATTCAATGGGTACATCGTTCTACCAGAGGTTGGTCTTACGGTAGTTCAGTCGTAGATCCACGAACAGGTGAGATCCTTAAAGGACATGTGAGTCTCGGCTCTTTGCGTGTAAGACAGGATTTCCTAATTGCAGAAGGATTGTTAAACCCTTACGAGTCTGGAGGAGAAGTACCTAATGACATGAAGGAAATGGCACTCGCTCGTTTGCGACAGTTATCCGCACATGAGGTGGGTCACACCATTGGACTGGTGCACAATTTTGCTTCAAGTATCAACAACCGTGCTTCGGTTATGGATTATCCCCATCCTTACATCAAAATGGATGCACAAGGAAACATTGACCTGAGTGAAGCGTACGATACCAACATCGGAGAATGGGACAAAATAGCCATTCGCTTTGGGTATGGTGAGTTTGATTCCATGGATGATGCACGACAGGTACTCGATCAGGCGTTCGCCGAGGGTTTCCGACACATTTCCGATCGGGATGCACGACCTACCAATGGTGCTCATCCTGTAGCGCATTTGTGGGATAATGGTACAAGTGCCGCAGAAGAACTGAACCGAATGATGGATATCCGTAGCAAGATTATCAGCAACTTCGGTGATAAAGCCATTCGGGAAGGGCGACCTATGTCAGACATTGAGAATGTTTTGGTGCCGATGTATTTGTTCCATCGCTATCAAGTCGATGCGACTGCTAAGATTGTCGGTGGGCTAAACTACAATTACAAAGTACGCGGTGATGAACAGGTTTCTACCGAATTCATCCCAGGCGCTGATCAGGTCGCAGCATTAGATGCCCTGATCGCTACGCTGAAGCCGGAAGCATTAAGATTACCTGAAAGCCTGCTGAAGATGATCCCTCCGGTCGCTCAAGGTTATTCCAAGGGCCGAGAAAATTTTGTTTCCAAAGCCGGCCCGGCATTTGATTATTTCGCGGCGGCGGAAACAGCCAGTAGCTTACCGATCATGTTTTTGCTGAATGCGCATCGGGCCAATCGCCTGGAAATGCTGAAAGCCAGAAACAATGATCAACCTGGATTGAGTACCATTCTCAATAAACTGACCTCCGCGACCTGGAAATCTCCAGCGGCCGATGCGCAGGATCGTGCACTACAGAAAATTGTGGAAATGGAGTATGTGGAAGGCTTGATGAAGCTTTATACCCATAAAGATGCCTATGATGACATCAAAGCAATGGCCAGAAATGAATTGGTCAACATTCAGAAGTATGCAAAGGCACGCAACGATTACTATTATAGCTATGCTGCAGAGAAAATCGGCGCTTTCCTGGAAGATCCCGGCGATTTCAAAGGAGGTCCAATGATCAAAGCACCGGATGGTTCTCCGATTGGAAGCCACCAGCATTCCGCTTTATGTTCACATGGATATTGAGCGATAGGTCAATCTGAATATATCAAGAGAGCGCTTCATTGATTGGAGCGCTCTTTTTTATGGGACTAATGTCCACCATTAACCCATACCGCTGCAAGAGCGATCATCATCCCCGCCTTTGATCTGAGCCATTTGTTGGCTTGTCAACTTGTTAAGTGAGTCTCTGGAGTTTCGCTTAAGTTTATTTAGCATCATTGTAGTTATTTAGTTGAGTAATTAATTCTTGAGAATAACGCTGTTCACAGGTTTAAATTTCATGCATTTCTTTTCGAGTTAAGTCTACCTTTGCCGCTATGATCAAATTCGAGGAGTTTCGGCTGGACAATGGATTACAAGTCATCGTGCATGAAGATTCCAACTCCATGCAGGTATGTCTGAACATTCTTTATCATGTCGGCGCCAGAAACGAGAACCCCGAGCGAACAGGTTTTGCGCACCTTTTTGAACACCTCATGTTTGGAGGGTCCAAAAATATTCCTTCGTTCGATGAGCCGCTGCAGGCAGTAGGTGGTGACAATAATGCTTTTACCGGCAATGACTTCACCAATTACTACACGACCATTCCATCTACCAATGTA
This sequence comes from Cytophagales bacterium, assembly GCA_033344775.1. NCBI lineage: Bacteria > Pseudomonadati > Bacteroidota > Cytophagia > Cytophagales > Cytophagales bacterium. The sequence goes on from JAWPMT010000006.1 coordinate 307,359, forward strand.
GAAACCGCCTTCTGGCTCGAATCAGACCGTATGTTGAGTCTTTCTTTCGATCCGGAAGTATTGGAAGTTCAACGCAGTGTGGTCATTGAAGAATTCAAAGAACGTTATTTGAATCAACCTTACGGAGACGTTTGGATGAAGCTTCGTCCAGAGGCCTACAAGGTGCACCCCTATCGTTGGGCGACCATCGGTAGGGAGATCAGCCATATCGAAAAGGCCACGATGGATGATGTAAAAGATTTCTTCGGTAAGTTTTACGGACCTAATAACGCGACACTGGTATTGGCAGGAGGGATCACCTTGAAAGAAGCCAAACGCCTCTCTGAGAAATGGTTCGGACCCATCCCTGCCATCAAGGTGGGAAATAAAGACATTCCGCAAGAGCCAAGACAGGAGAAACATCGACTGGTGGAAGTAACCGCGGATGTCCCAACTAAAGCCCTTTACAAGTCTTTTCACATGCCAGGGCGGTCTGAAAAAAAGTATCATACGGCTGACTTACTGAGCGACTTGCTTGGAAGGGGAAAATCTTCACCGTTGTACCGTGAGTTGGTGAATGATCAGCGAATGTTCCACTCGATATCGGCCTATGTGGTTGGTAGTGCAGATCCCGGACTTCTTATGATTGAGGGCAAACTGAAAGATGATACCACTTTCGAAGCTGCGGAAGAAGGCATCAATAAAGTGCTAACCTCCATACGTTCAGGAGAAGTTGATGAGGAATCGGTGGATCGCATCAAAAGCCAGGCGGAGGCTTCTATTGCTTTTGGAGAAGTGGAATTATTGAACCGCGCTGTTGGTCTTGCTTTTAGTGATTTTCTAGGCGATCCTAACCTGATCAATCAAGAGTTATCCATCGTTCAGGATGTCAGTAAAAAAGACTTGCTGGATATGGCCAATGATATCTTATTAGAAGACAACACCACTACTTTACACTATCATAAAGCAAATTAGTGCATGAAACCTAACTTCAGAATTGGCTACGGATACGATGTACACCGACTGGCAGAAGGCGTCCCCTTTTGGCTAGGAGGCATTCAAATTAAGCATACCCACGGCGCTTATGGACATTCGGATGCGGATGTATTGATCCATGTCATTTGTGATGCTCTGTTGGGCGCAGCAAACATGCGAGATATTGGATACCACTTCTCCGATACCGACCCTCAATTCAAAGGGATCGATAGTAAGATCTTGCTCAGAGATGTGGTGAAATTGCTGGATGACGCAGGGTATGGCATTGGCAACATCGATGCAACTGTATGCTTGCAGGCCCCGAAAATTATGCCCTACATCGAAGACATGAAAGTCTGTCTGGCGGAAGTCATGTCCATTCCGGTAGAAGATGTTTCTGTGAAAGCAACAACCACTGAGAAATTAGGATTCGTAGGCACCAAAGAGGGCGTTTCTGCACATGCAGTGGCGTTGATTTATAAGAAATAAGAGTAAGCCAAGTCAACTATACGAGGGTGAAACGCATAACTCCTTGTTCGTTCCCGGCTTTGTTTTTAGGAATGGAATTAAGGTTCTAGAAAGAAGAACCCTTTGTGACGATTGCAAGGGTTGTAAAATTCTATCAGGCCTTCGATGGTAAGCGCTTCCAATAGATAAACCTGATTTCCTTCAAAAATAAGATCGGTAAGTTTTGTTACCGCATCCATTTGTTCTTCACTCAATTGATCTTGTCGAAAAAATGTGTCGAGAAAATTGAAGGTCGCAAGATTACCTTGTTGCGAATATTCGTATTCTCGAAAGATAAAGTCCACATTATTTAATTCGTCAACCGTTATCCAGCCAAGTGCCCTCAAGGTACTACCATCATTGAGTGGTACTCCGTTGTAAACTTGAAACGCCACGACATCCGGTAACAACGCGGTGATTGCGTCAGAAATAGGATCATCATTTTCATCATAGATAAATCCTGCATTGACATTCCCGAATGAGTCTTCTCCAAAGTTGGAATGAGTAGCTGCCAGAGAACTGGTCAGCGTGAAATTGCCTAGTCCCGCTGCGTTACCGCTAGTAAATGTCGTCAATGAGTCGACCTGCCCGGTGCAAAAGCTGGAAGCGATGCGATCAATGTTTTCGATGGGAATGCGATCAAATGTGATCTGATTACCTTGAAATGAAATGGAGCGAGAATTTGCCAATACAACGTCTTCCCCTCTGATGGAAAACACACTGGAATGATCGATTTCTTCCCGGCTCGGACTCGAGAGAATTTCGTCAATGCTTTGACCTGCCACGATTCCTTGAATACTAATCCGACGTAGGTCCAGGTCCATAGCCATGGATACGGTTGCATCAATGTCTTGCAAATACATGTTGTATTGCACGAAATTTCCTGCTCCTGCTAAGTTTTGTTGTCTGAAAATCCCTTGTTGTAGCAGTGTTATTGCTTCGGTAGAGATCAAGCTCGGATCAGTACTGGCTGCCGGTTGAAAAACAATCACAGATCCATCTGTCTTACTATCGAATACCAGGTTGCCATTGTCTTCTTCATCGAAGATGAATTCAAATTCGCCTCCAAAAGAGGTTTCATTCAATTCAAACAAGTAATGAAAGACACCATAAGTTTCTAACACTAACTCTACGCCAGAGCCTACATCTATGCGATAGGAGATAATGTGATCCCGGAATTCTCCATCGTTGGCAGGTACATCTGACTGAATCCGGACATTGCCCTGGCGATCAAAATCCATAATGATCAGGTAATCTCCTCCCAAACTATTAGGACGATAATCTATGCGCCAACCATTGGCAGGAGCCACCAAGAGGTCCTCCATTTCTTCGATTGCATCCGATACACGTTCCTCCACCGGAGGGAGTTTTGGGTCGTCATTGAATTGACAACCAAACATGAAAACGAGTAAGAAAATTGGATACAGTTTTCTCATATCATAGTCTGCTTTGTACGGCTTCTCTCAATGATTCCAGTGATACACCAGTGACACGCTCGTAATGGTCACTAATGGCCGCCAGTTTGATAGAAATGGATGTTCGACCATCATTTGTTATCGTACAGTCTTCTGTTTCGCAATCAGGATCCAACTGAATGAAGTTGCTATCAAAATCAGGGTCGAAGAAAAAGAATGCTACTGTTTCGGCAAAGTCTTCGTTGGGGGAACTGGTCGCATATGGAGAAACAAATCCTCGACTTAATGCTTGTTGATCATTGAGTGTAAACCAGGCTCCAGCGCTGGTGTAGCCAGTGGCTGTAAAAGTTTCAAACGCATTGGGAAGTTTGTACCGCTGATGAACCGTGTGGGCAAACTCGTGATATACGGTCCGTAGTTGCAAATCTCTCCATTCCAGATCTGTAGGATCCACCGCATTTACATTGGTGAATGTGATCTGTGCTCCGGCATCTGCTGTCCCCAGCGTCACGGTCCCATCATTGTTAAAAATCAATCCACCCAGGAACACAATTTCCGCTGGCACATGATTCCTGAAAAATTCTTCCCCATTGGGCACTTCCAGATAAGGATTGATCCAAAAGTCTTCGATGAAATCCAGCATTGGGCGCACTGCCTCTAATCTGGGTGGGGTCACGCGCTCTGTAGGGCTGACATAGTTGTCAACAAACTTATAGCGAATGGCCATCCCATATTCTTGCGTAAAATTCTGGTCGATGTAGATGTCCAACTCAGAATCCAACCCGTCATCTGGTTCATTGACATCCACATTCAATTCCTCCGTTGGATAGCAGGCACTCAAGGCCAACCCAAGTACGGCTATCATCAAAATCTTTTCTGCCACATTTTTCATCATCTTCTGTTATCTCGGGTTCGGTTCAAGGCCACCAACTTCCTGGGCCGACTCAGGTATTTGCAGGACCTTTCTCAGGTCATCAGCGGTCAACAGGTCTGACCCTGAAGGTGAATCATGCTGCACTGAAAATTCAAAACGTTTTAGGTCGTACCATCGCATCCCTTGCATCAGAAATTCCTTCTGACGTTCGATAATGACATAATTGATCACATTTAGAAAATCGTCATTAGTACGGAACAGATTATTCAACAAATCCAGGTTAATCGTAATGTCTCCACCATCATAGCGGTTGTTGATCAAAATCTGTAGGTCATCAATGGCGCCCTGTTCATCTCCAGTGATGACTTTTGCTTCAGCTCGATTCAATAGTACTTCTTCGCCGGTGAACGCCATGTGAATGTAGTATGGGAAACCAACATTGGCATTCAAACTGGCCCTTTCAAACAAGTTCTGGTATCGTACAGGATAAAGAGCATTTTCTCCTTTCACAAAAGCCGGGTTCTCACGACGATCCGTTACCGTATTAGCAAATGGGTTAATATTGAATAGCCCTGAGTAATCGTTCCTGTCTACACCAAATGCGAAATCAAGTCGTTGCACCAGCGAAATTTTACGCATCAACAGCAAGTTTCCTCCTTGATCAGGAGAGGTATAAAGCTGTGGATAGGCAGTTATCGAAGAACTGGCATTTCTAAACTCATCGGAGGTAAGGTCGCGTACAAATGCATCAGGATTGGCTCCAAGCAATTGATCGGCGTAACGAATGACCTCATTGTAATCTCTTTGATAGAGGTAAAATCGTGTGGCAAAAGCCAGTGCTGCATTTCTGGTGAAGTGGTATTTCCCGGAGTTGGCAAAGAAAGTATCATCTACCAATCGCAACCCTTTCAAAAGGTCATCTTCAATTTCATTGTAAACTTTTCTAACGGACTCACGCTCATACCCCACCAAAAACTCCGTTTCTGGTACTTTGATGTACGGAATACCTTCATCGCTTCCTGCTGTCTGAACATTAAAGTGTTGAGCAAACATATTCACTAGCATGAAGTGCCCATAAGCACGGATCAATAAGGCTTCCGCCTCAATCGCATCTTTACGGGCCTCATCTTCCGAATTTTCAACCGGTAAACCATCCAAAATAGCCAATACTTCATTGGCGTGGGCAATGGCATTATAGGTCTCAAACCAGTAGAAGTCCGGTGTATCGAGTACCGTTGGGCCGCCGGCATCTACTTCCTCCCATCGAAAAATTTGTTCATGTTCCAGACGGATGTTGGTTCCAAGTGTCCATACCACATCGTCGGTCATCCAATCTGTAAAGTTTGGACTTGCAATGGAATAGCCACTCACCAGCAATTGCGCTGCTTTTTCCAAATCATCCAGCTCCACCCGGTTGTCGGGTTGTTCATCCAGAAAACCACAGGCACTGAATGAAAGAACAGTTGCGGTGAGAAGAATTTTGTTAATCGTCTTCATCAAAATCCTACGTTTAATGAAAATGTTATCAATCTGGGCTGCGGCAGGGAAACTCCCCCGGTGGAGAAGAATTCCGGATCCTGACCCCTTAAGTTTTCACGGTCTGAATACAACAGCGCCAGATTCAGCGCTTCAAGTGACACGTTAGCTGATGCTACACCCAATTTGTTCGTAACTTTTGGTGGAAGTACGTATCCTAATCGAACCGTTTTTAAGCGGACATAATCTCCACTTGCCACACGTTCCGTACTCTTATTATAGAATTGATAGGACTGCACACGACTACCACTGACCTGCGCTACTCCACGATCCAAAATGGTTGGGATGTTGGTAAGATCCTCATCGCCGGGAACCGCCCATCGGTCGACTAGCTCGCCGGGCAGCGCATCAAAATCCGTGTAAGTACCGAAAAAGGCATCATTCAATCGGATCTTATAACCAAACTTGAAGGACATCAACGCCATCAGCGTAAATCCTTTGTAAGTAAACGTATTGCTGAATCCTCCGGAACCACGAGGCTCTGTTGATCCTTCAAAGATCAGGATGTCTTCCAAACCTTCTCTTTCTTGAAGGTCAAACTGGAATACGCGCTCCCCATCTTCATTGAAAAATTGTGGGATACCTTCATCGTTCAGGCCAGCGAAATTGGTGGAAAACAGAGACCTTCTTGGTTTTCCTAACACGCCAGCACCTGCCTGCCCAATCGCGTCTACATATCTTGGACCAAAATCCAGGTTTGTGATCCGGTCACGACTGTAACCCATGTTCAGGTTTGTGCGCCATGTGAATCCGGCATTATCATAGTTCGTCGTGTTGATCGAAAATTCGAATCCTTCGATCTCCATATCGGCAAAGTTCCCGACTTTCAAGCCCTGACCACCGATACCACTTGTCTGCACCACACCGATTAGGTCAAAGGAATTTCTGATATAGTAGTCGGCTGTGACGTCTATTTTTTTATTGAATAGTGTGAAGTCCATTCCCACGTTAAATTCATTCAACTTCTCCCAGGTCAGTTCCGTGTTGGTCAATTCCTGGATGAACAACTGTGGCTCCACATCTGTTGGACGGAGGGTCACGTCTGATTGGATGTTGAGTAATGCGCTCGCACTTGGGGGCAAGTTCCCTGAGATACCGTAAGTCGCACGAATTTTAAGGTCTTCTATTAGGGGCACTACATTCATGAATTTCTCATTGTAGGCATTCCAGGCTGCACTTACGTTCCAGGTGGGCAGGAACCGCGCTTGCTGGCTTTTCCCCAATTGATTCGAACCATCGTAGCGGAAAGTGAAGTTCGCCACGTACTTGGATTTGTAAGAATAGCCCCCATTCAAAAACCAACCGATGAAGCGGTCTTTCTGCTCATCAAGGGTAAAGAAATCAATGTTTTGTAAGTTGAAAAACTCAATGATGTTCGGGTCCGTCACTACGACTCCACCACTTTCATAAATGACCCCAAGGCCGGTGGCACTTGATGCAGTACGATTAGTTAATCTTAGTTCTTGTCCTGCCAACACATTGACCTCATGGCGATCATTATAAGTCTCGGACCAGTTACCACTTACACGGCTAAAGAAGTTGATCAGGTCACTTTGATCCTGATAATTAAACCCTCCTTCTGGCAAAACGACTACAGGATTCAACCCCGGATTATCGGGATCTCGGAACAACAGGTTATTAGCTTCCTGAATGAACTGTGAACCATCCGCCCTGAAAGCTTCTGCCTGGTTGGAATTTTCGGTAATGATGTGATCCCTGGACGTACTTGCATATCGGATCTGAGCCACGCCTTTAAAAGAGAGGTTGTCCAAAGGCGCGTATTCGAAATCAGTTTGAGCCGAGACGTCTAATACTTCGATATTAATCAAGTTGTTATCCAGCTCATGCAGGATGTTGAAAGGAGCGAAGTTCCTTCTGAAAAACTCCAGGTTCCCATTCTCATCGTAAGGACGGATGGACCTTGCGGTATTTAAGCTGTAGCTAAAAGGGTTGATGTCAAAATCCCGGCTGAACTGACCGGTGATTGGGTCTAATTCCCGGTTTCTTGTACCAGGAACAGTTTGGTCACGATAAGAGGCCTGCAGCTTCAAGCCAAACGTGAATTGATCCGAGATGAAGTAGGTATTTCGCGCAGTACCGGTAAAACGGTTAACCTTGTCGGCGATGGTTTGGCCCTGATCCCCGAGGTAACTGATTGAATAGTAGTTATTCGACTTTTCACTTCCTGTCGTGAAACTCAGGGAATGCTGTTGCTGCAAGCCGAAATCACGGAACAGCACATCGAACCAATCCGTGTTAGCATTTTCATATTGGTTGAGGAATTCCTCGTTTAAAGTACCACCAGGTCCCCATTCCAATTCGTGGTTGGCAATCAGTGTAAACATCTTGCCGAGGGCACCATAGTTTCGGGCACGAACTGCGGTACTGATGTCTACCAATCCTTTTGCGGCCAATTCCCGGTACACAGACAACTCCTCCGCTGAATTGAGGAGGTCGAATTGATTGTAAGTCGGGCGCATTTTCCCAGAAAACTGGGCGGAGTAATTAACGCGGAGTTGTCCACTTTTACCACGCTTGGTGGTAATGACAATCACTCCATTGGCGGCACGAGCACCGTAGATCGCAGTAGCGGAAGCATCCTTCAGGATCTGGAAGGATTCGATATCAGAGGGGTTCAGGTTGGCAATAGAAGAACTAACCAGTGTGTTGGCATCCCCCGATATGAGGTCATCCACATTCACATTGTTCAGGTCCTCCAGAATAACACCATCCACCACAAAGAGCGGTTGATTATTTCCGTTCAGAGAGGCATTTCCTCTGATCCTGATCCGTGGCGTGGTGCCAAAGGTCCCTGAAACATTGTCTACGGTAACGCCCGCAGCCTGTCCTTCAAGTACTCGACTTACATCGACCATTCCCGTAGGACGAATGTCATCCATGCTCAGGCTTTCAGAAGCTCCGGTAAAGAGTTTGCGATTGACCTCCTGAAATCCGGTGATCACCACCTCTTCCGTAAGGATCGCATCCTCTTCCAGTGTAACATTGATAGAGGCCTGTCCTGTATAAGTGACTGAAGCCGTCTTCATACTGATCATCTGAATGGAAAGTTTATCTCCATTGCTGACAGTGATCGAGAAGTTGCCGTCAATATCCGTGACAGCCCCCTTACCGGTATTCTCATTGACTACTGTTGCCCCAAAAAGGCCTTCGCCTGATTGGTCAATAACCTTGCCTGTGACCAGTTTTTGGGCAAAAGCGGAGGTCGAGAGCAGACCTAAGAGAATAAAAATCCTGAAACCCCTGAATATCAAGCGCTACTAAATTTTATGTGAAATGAAATTTGGCTTACTGCCGATCGAAATCCATGGTGAACGTCATCTCGACAAATGCACCATACTCATCGAAGAATGCATTTACCTCATCATCCGTCAACGTATCTAAAGCCTGCTCATCATCAATGATGGACTGAGGCCATGCGAACCACACATCTGTAGTGACAAGCGTCATAGACCGATCGCTGATCTCACCATCGATAGTGAAACTTGTAGGTAATCCCTGAACATTGGTATCATCCTGATCCAGATCCAGGTCATCTCCATCAATTTCCCAGGTCCCTTCATCTTCGAAATCACCACTGGTACGTTCGATTTCACGGATATAAGTACCATCAGCATTGAAAATGACCAGATACTCTGATTCTCCATAAACTGATGACTGTTGTGGGTTCGTGGCAATTACAAATCCTGCAGGAGGGTCAGAAATGACTACATCATCCAGCTCCCAGGATCCTACGATCGGATTCACATCTGGTTCATCATCGCCACAGGCGACCAAAAAAGCGGCAGTAATCAGTAGTGCATAAAGTAGATTTTTCTTCATAACGATTGTTTTTTCATTAGGCTCGGAATCTCACCAGAACGGTTTATTTAGTTGCTTCTGGTTCTATTCGTGGCACACTGTTTTCAGCTAAGTAATTAAATAGCCGCTAAAGCTACATACTTAATATCAATAATAACAGCCAAAGCCCTTATTGGGATATGACAATTCGCAATGATTTTATCGATTTAATATTTGAACCGACATTAATCGATCAAAAAACTGAAGAAAATAACAGTATTTGAAAACTTATTAAAGCTGTTAATGAACGAAAATTACATTGAGAAACACCTTTTATTCATTTCCGAAGGACCCCTCCCTGCTTTAAGTCTGCATGACTTAAAGCAAGCTAATAATACCAAGTTTGTAACTTGGCAAAACATGTCATCAAAACACAAGATCGTAGATCATCAGGCGCTACACTTCATCACATTCGCTACCATTCAATGGATTGATGCACTTTCCAGGCCTTCTTACAAGCATATCGTCGTTGAAAGCCTAAGGTATTGCCAACAAGAAAAAGGCCTGATCCTCTATGCTTTCGTGATTATGAGCAATCATGTACACTTAATTGCTTCGGCTGCAGAAGGGAAATCCTTGTCAGATATATTAAGGGACTTGAAGAAATACACCAGCAAGCAGTTGCTCAAAGAACTAAGAGAGAACCCTCAGGAAAGTAGAAAAAGCTGGATGATGTGGCTTTTTAGATCTGCGGGAGATAGTAATTCAAACAATCAGGACTATCAGTTTTGGCAGCAAGACAATCACCCAATTGAACTTTCCACAAATGACATGATGGATCAGCGGCTCGATTATATCCATATGAATCCTGTCAAAGAAGAACTCGTAAGAGAGCCAGAACACTATCCTTTTAGCAGTGCTATTGATTACGCGGGAGGGCGAGGGCTCCTGGATTTAACTATGATCAGTTGATTTGGAAGTTGGAAACTTCTTTTTATTGTGTGACTTCAGTTGCAGACTGAAGCCAGTGGCTGTTTAAGCGGAAAGTTCTCGTAAACATGCTTCCACCTATAACAACTAACAATAAAAGGTGCGTTCTGTAAACTCGCACAGACTGCAAATAGCATCAACACCTATTGAATTCCCTTACAATTCAGTCCCAATCTCACGCAGTTCAGTAGCAAATCTTAGCCGGATCAGTTCGAAACACCCCAACAGAATCGCCCCCAGCGTGCTTTCCTCAGGTGTTTAACAAACTTCAACAATGAATAACAAGAAATTTATCAACCCAAGATTGTGGTCCATTCTGATGAGCTTCGCCATCGTAGGACTACTTGTTTCCTGCTCAGATGACGATGAGCCTTCAGTGGTCGAAACAACAGACACCATCGTAGACCTGGCGACCAGCAACGCAAACTTGACCGTCTTGACGCAAGCTTTGACCAAATTTCCTGATTTGGTAACTACCCTAAGCAATGAATCCGGTGATTTCACCGTATTTGCCCCAACCGACGAGGCTTTTGCTAATCTATTGGCAGCTGTAGGACAAACTTCTCTGGATGATATACCTGAATCTGTCATCAGAAGAATTTTGGAATACCACGTAGTTGCAGGTACATTGATGAGTACTGACCTAACGGATGGCGCTAATGCTTCCACGGTACTTGGTGAGAATGTAACGGTTGGTATTGACGGATCATCTGTTGCCATCAATACTTCCAATGTGACTATCGCAGATGTAGATGCTGCAAATGGTGTCGTACACATTGTGGACGCAGTATTAATTCCAGGACTAGAGGCTAGCATTGTTAATACGGTTGTTGAGCCTGCATATTTCAATGTGAACTTTACCACATTGACTGCCGCTGTTGTACAGGCAGACCTTTTGAGTACCTTGATCAACAGAGAGGCACAATTCACTGTATTTGCTCCAAACAATGCCGCATTCGAAGCTGCAGGTATCACTTCTTTGGAAGGCATCAGCAACGAAGATCTAGCAAATATCTTGCTTTATCACACTTTAGATAGCGAAGTACTGGCAGCGAACCTTCCAGCTACTGGTAGCACTATCGAAGCTTTAGGTGGTGACTTTTACTTAAGCATCAATGACAATGGTGTTTTCATCAACGGATCTACACAAGTGATCGCTACCGACGTAGACGCTGACAATGGTGTGGTACATGTAATCGACCGTACACTCGTAGCTCCTACTTCTAATGTCGTAGAAATTGCCGTAGCGTCAACGCAAGCGGAAACTCCTGAATTCACACAATTAGTAGCTGCTCTGACTGCTGTTGAAAATGATGCTTCTGCTGCAAATCTGATCTCTGTATTGAGCGGAGATGGTCCTTATACGGTATTTGCCCCCACGGATGCCGCTTTTGCTCAGCTTTATGCAGATGCAGGCGTAGAAGATCTGGACGGATTGATCGCTGCGGTCGGCATCGGAACTTTGGAGGCAGTATTGACTTACCACGTGATCGGCGAGGCCAGGGTATTCTCTACTGATTTGCCTAACCTTGGGACTAACACAGTGACTACCCTTGGCGGAACATTCACATTGGACCTTGCTTCTTTGAGCATCACTGAAACAGATGCTGCTTTGTCATTGAATGAAGACAATGATGCGGGTATCAGTAGTGTAGATATTCACGGTACCAATGGTGTGATCCACGTGATCGATAAAGTGATCCTTCCTTAATCAGGAATATTAAAAACTTTAATAAAGCCAGGCAATCTCCTAAAGCATGACGGGAGTTGCCTGGTTTTCCTTATCGCCATGTTCAGGACCAGGTACCGATTTCTGTACATTCTACTTTTGGGGATCTATTCATTCCTCAATTTAAAGTTCACAGAAGGGGATTCTTTGCTGGATTTTGAAGTGAATGATTACATTCTCTCCGGATTCATCCTGCTTTTCGTAGTATGCATCTGGGAAGGCAATCGCCTGCTGGCCATGGTTGCAGAACGATTCAAACTACCCAGTCTTCCCTACAGTGAGCTAATCACTCATTTTCTCGCCTCTATTTTTTTCATTGTTGTCTTATCTTTTCTGGGCAATTATTTGGCGCATTTCTCTGCTCAGGCCGGAGAAACCAACTTTCGACTGATCCTGGGCTTTAATTTTCGGATCAACTTGTTCCTGCATTGTATCAATGCGATCTCCTTCTATAGAAATAAGATGGAAGAGATGCGCATTCAGGCGGAACGCTTTAAAAAACAAAAGGCTGAGGCCCAATTCGATGCGTTGAGTAAGCAACTAAATCCGCATTTTCTATTCAATAGTTTCAATGTGCTTTCCAGTTTGGTCGATCAGGATCCTGTGTCTGCACAACAATTCATCAACCGCTTGTCCGGTGTGTATCGCTATTTGTTGAAAAATCAGGATAACAAACTGGTGAAACTGAAGGAAGAAATGAAGTTTTTGGAAGCGTACATCTACTTGATGAAGACACGCTTCAGGGACAGCCTGGTCATCAACAATCAAGTAAGTTCAGCAGATTCAAACAAATACATTGCTCCTTCCACATTACAGCTTCTGATCGAGAATGCGATCAAGCACAATGAGGTTTCTAAAATCTCCCCACTTTCCATTGAAATCTATCAATCTAAAGGTCATTTGATTGTAGAGAACAGCATCAAGTTGAAAGAGCAAGAGGTGGAATCATCTTATGTAGGGCTGGCCAATATCAAAAACCGATACGCCTTTTTAAGTGAAGAGAATCCATTGATCATTCATTCCAATGGCAAGTTCACGGTGAAAATTCCATTAATCGAAGTAGAAGAAAAGTGAGAGCAGTAATCGTAGAAGATGAGCAACTAGCGGCAGAAAGGCTGGCCGGATTGATCGCAAAAACAGATGCTATTGACGTGGTAGGCCAATTTGATACCGTCCGTGAAACCGTTTCCTTTTTTAAGAATAATCAAGAAGAGATCGACCTCATGTTCTGTGACATTCAGTTAGCGGATGGGCTGAGCTTCAAGATCTTCGAAAAGATCGATATCAACATTCCGGTGATCTTCACAACCGCTTATGATGAATATTCGCTGCAGGCTTTTAAAGTAAATAGCCTGGATTATCTTCTTAAACCGGTGCAATTCCCGGAGTTGCAAACGGCCATCAAGAAATACAGTACCATTTATCAGAAGCAAGCACAATTGATTGATGCCAATTTGCTAAAGGATTTGTTTGTCAAACGTAAATACAAGGAGCGATTTTTGGTCAAGGCTGGTACAAAATATTATCATAAGCCTGTAGATGACATCACTTACTTCTCTTCTGAAGACAAAATCGTGTACCTACACGATGGACAAGCGGGTAAAAAGTTCATGACGGACTTTACTTTAGATGAATTGGTTGCGGACCATCTGGATCCGGACAAGTTTTTTCGAATCAATCGAAAATTCATTGTTCACATTGAATCTATTGAACTTTTTAAACCTTATGCGGGGCAAAGGTTGTTATTGAAATTGCACGAAGGCCAGGTTGATGAGTTGTTGGTAAGCCGGGAGAAGGTCGTCGCATTCAAATCATGGTTTACAAAATGAGAACACTCTTCGTCTTACTGACATTTTTCGCAGCAACAACACTATCAGGACAAAATCTGGATTCTTTGAAACGAGAGATCCTCGCCATCAAACAGGAAACGCAAGACATCAACCTTCGGATCAACAACGCAGACAAGCAATTTCGGGCTGGTATTTTGGTTTCTACCTTGGGTTATTCGATCACCATTGCGGGAGGGTTAATGTTAGGTCGATCGAATGACCAATTAGGACAGGCGTTATTGGTAGCAGGTGGTATCACAGGAGCAACTGGCACTTATATTATGGTTGATTCTTATCGGGTTTTATCCGGGAAGAGAAGGAAGAAGAATGATCCACTAAGACAGGAATGATTTTGAAGTTGGAAACTTCATTTTATTAGTTGACTGTACTATTTTAAAAGCACTAACTGGTGAGAGAACCAGAACACTACCCTTTTAGCAGTGCCATTGATTACTCAGGAGGAAGAGGACTTCTGGAATTAACTATGATTGGCTGATGTAGAAGTTTTAAACTTCGTTTTATTGTTTGACTTCAGTTACAAACTGAAGCCAGTAACTGTACTTTTCTAAGAAGCACTCCCTGCAACTAAAGCCAATAGTCTGATCAAACCGGACTACCAGACATGAACTGCACGTACTCTCGACAACTAGATTTGGTGCCGAGATAAACCACCCGCCCTTCATTGTAAACCTGCCAGGTCGCTCCACTTTTGCTGTATCTGATGGTCATCCCTTTTTTACGATTACTCCCCAAAATTGCATTCAAAAAATTCATGTTGGTCTTTCTCCGCTAATTACGCAGATCAAGCATTGACCGAAGCGACAATTTAGACAGAAGCTGCATTGACCAGACAAAAGCGCCAAAAGTTCGGATAAACTGTTTACCGAAGGGTTTAGGATTTATCGGAGTTCTGTGACCGTACCAGAACAAGAAAAACTCGCAATCACGGGATAGTGTACTTTCGTAAAACCATTTAACTGAAAGCAACGATGCAAGGAAAACCCAGAACCGTAGGATTCAAAACTATTTTCGATCTATTGACACAACGGCAAAGACATTTGTCCATTCCGAGGTTTTACGCTCATGCCACTGGTTTTTATCTCCATCTTTACAATTGTTTCAAACATCAATGATGCAGGTATTCCAGAGGCTGATTATCAAAATAAATACAAGAAGAAGGTCAGCTAACCACGGCTACAATCACGGATATTGAGGAACAAAACAATATCTCCATCAATGAGGAACACCCATCCATTATTAGCTACCAATATTCGACTAATCAGGGGGAAGTAGTCGGGGTTTACCGGTCATTGGATCCGGAAAAAATTGGCCAAATGAAGATAGGGGATGATATTGAAATAAAGTATCTGAACGAACATTCCATGATTGTGGGGCTGGAACCGTTTGAATTTCCTTTTGAGGCTCAAATGATGCTGATGCCATTTCTGACCCTCGGGCTCATTATGGCGATCCTCCTGTATTTAAGGATTAGAAAAACTTTAAGTCTTTATAATTACGGAGTGGTCAAATCTGCAGAATTAATTGCTATGAATGTACAGCGTGGATTACCCATCACTGGGATTGGACAAGGAGCCAAAGTCCACTATCAGTACGAAACAACCACTGGAATGAAGGTGTTGGGTAAATCTTTCACGAACGACCACTCTTTATTGAATGGCATGAAGCAAGGAGATATGATCAATATTTTCGTCTCTGAAATCGACGAATCCAAATCATGTCTGATTCCAAAAATGATCAGTTACGGAATAATTGGGAAATATAAATTAACTGCTAGGGAAACGATTAATAGTAATCCTCCTCTTCAGATTCTATGGGAATAAAGTTGAATTCTATGTCAACAAAATAGGAAAGGTCTTCTCCGATCTCGAGTACATCCTCATCGTCCTCCTCATAGTACCAGTTGACAATGACGGTCTTTCCTTTTTCCTGAAATCCTGCCAGGCGTTTCAAAATACCGAGCAAACATTTGGTAGAACTGGTATTGAAATATTCTAAGGCAAAATTGGCAGTAAAATCCCCTCCGGATTGCTTAAACTGGGCATTTTCCAGGTAGTCGTAAATAGGACTATAAAAGTTGATGGATACTTCCGGGCTGGATCTTCCCTTGATCTCAAACAGCTCAGCAGCTGTATCCAGCATCACATAAGGCGTAACACTGGTTGGGTCAATCACTATAGGTTGTTGCGTTTCTTGATCCATGGTTAAAAGTCGATTCTAAATCCCATAACTAGTATATCGTCGATCTGCGGATAGCTCTTATCGTCAGTATTCATCCAGTTATGGAGTTCCTGATCGAGTAATTCCCGCTGTTCTTTCATTGGCTTTTCATGAATTTGCTCTAAAAACTTCATGAATCGCACACGTTTATATTTTTTGTTCAGTCGCCCTCCCATCTGATCCTCAAAGCCATCCGAGAATATGTAACAGGAGGTTCCAGGTGTCAGTTTCACTATTTGGCGCGTAAAAAACGGCTCCACGCCTTCATGCTCTTCACCGATAGATTGCCGGTCGCCGCGGAAAACTTTCAAGTTTCCTTTTTGTAAGAAAACCAGGTTGTTTTTCGCTCCGGCAAATTCGAGCGTTTTATTGCGTGTATTGATGGTACATATGGACAAGTCCATACCATCTTGCACTTCTTCTACATCTCTTTTTAGCGTTTTTACAATTGCCTTGTGCAATCTTAACGCAATTTGACTTGGATCAAGTATCCGGCGCATGCCAACAATTCTCTCCAAATGCTCAATTCCCAGCATACTCATGAACGCTCCGGGTACACCATGACCGGTGCAATCTACTGCCGCGATGACATATTTTGGGTCTTTGTAGTCAAGCTTTTTAAACCAGTAAAAGTCGCCGCTGACGATATCTCTGGGCTTGAAAAAAATGAATGAATCCTTGAAAATCTTTTTAAAAGCCGTCTGTTCCGGCATCATGGAAAATTGTATCCGCTTGGCATAGTCGATACTTTCCGTGATCTCGTTGTTCTTCTTGCTGATCAGGTCGTTCGCCTCTTGTAGTTCTTTCGCCTGTTGGGTGATTTTTTCGTTCAGCTCGGTGAGTGTTTCCACCCGACCGGTAAGTACATTTTCTTTGTTCTTTTTGGAAAGGATATCGATCTGCGAGCCATCCAGAATCTTTCGAGGCAGCAGCTCGATCATCATAGAGAAATCTTCCAGGCCTTTGTAACGCCGGGCTATGTCCTCATATGATTTCTCATAGATCTTTCGGGTAAAGTTTTCACTGAATTTGGTTTCAAGATTCCCGAATAAGGTGTGAGAAATATCAAACAACAAACTATACCAATCTGCTTCGTTCTTGGGCAATTCTTCCTGTAGCTTGAAAGGCACCGGCAAAAAAGCTTTATCGGGTGCATTCTCCAACCAGTGTTGTAGCGATACAAGCATCTTATCTCCGGCCGACCCGAGCAATTGATATGCCTTAGACAACACAGATTGAATGAAAACCTTGGAAAGTTCAATCGGTTGACGTTCCCGAGGCTGGAAAATGATCTGCAGAGACTCTATTTCAGAAGCAAAAGGATATTTCTCCTGAACCTGCACCCGTACATCTTCGCGGGATTTGATGGTAGAGGAATCCAGCTCTGTGATGTACTGCTCCAGTAGCAAATAAGTTTCCGGTAGCTGCTGTAATTGCTTGTCGGCGGACATGGAAGTAAACTTGCTGACTCGCGCAGACAGGATACTGTATTGCTTGTCGTCCGGTACTTTCTCTACCAGGAAGGTAAGTAGGTCGTAAAGGTTGTGTTTGAGCTCCTTTTTTGAAGGAGCTCCATCACGTTTGAATAATCCAAGCATTTAGGCGACTCTCGCTGCCTTAAAAATGTAGTAAAATCCAAGCCCTGAAAGTGTCCAGGTCACCATCAGTGCGACGATCCAGGTTATCTGACCCAAGGTAGAACCTAATAAGGTATCGAAGATATTAAGGCCAAAAAAGTGGTCTATCTGCATGTGCATGTGCCCTACGGCCATTACCACAAAGCCCCAGGCCATTAGCGCCATTCCTTTACCGAAAGTACCACCTTTGAGTGCACCAGCAGTACGAAGTGCAAAGTACATACATAAGAAAAGAAAAGGTAATTCAAGTACGCCAAACCACAATTCAAGTACGCTAGGCGCATCTCCATGATCCTGCGCAAAAGTAACAGTAGCAATTGCAGTGAGGGCAACGGTTAGTGCAGAGCGTTTAAATAAGCACGTCATTATTCTATCAGATTTAAGTTAGTTTCTAAATTTGCTGTAGCTGAAAAATAAGTGGCGGCTAGAAAATTAAGTCTCTACTTTCCCTGAAATTTCGCTGGTCCTTAGAAAAAGAAGTCCTCAATTTATCAAATGGCTCCAAAAAATCCAACTTTAAGTGACATCCGCCAGGCGCATCAACGTATCGGGCAGTACATCCTCAATACACCAATCCTTACTTCACACTCTATTGATGACATCACCGGATCAAGCATTGCTTTTAAATGTGAAAATTTCCAGAAAGTAGGCGCCTTCAAAATGCGTGGAGCCAGCAACGCGATCTTCTCTTACAGACCTGAAGAGCGAGAAACAGGTTTTGCGACACACTCCTCGGGAAATCATGCGCAGGCTGTTGCATTAGCAGCACAGCTGGCGGGTAGCAAAGCTTATGTGGTGATGCCCAATAATGCTCCCAAAGTGAAGGTCAGTGCTGTGAAAGGATACGGCGCAGAAATCGTCTTTTGTGAGCCCAATGAAAAAGCCCGCGAAGACACCTGTAAGGCGGTAATTGAAAAAACCGGGGCAAAATTCATCCACCCATTCGATGATCCAGCCATCATTGCAGGACAGGCTACTGCCGCGAAAGAATTTATTGAAGAGGGCCAGGATGTTGATATCATGATGACTCCTGTTGGCGGGGGTGGTCTAGCTGCGGGCACTGCCTTGTCTGTGCAGTACCTGACTCCAACTACGCAAGTGATCCTTGCAGAACCAGAGGAAGTCAATGATGCTTACCAGTCTTTCAAAACGGGCAAACTGGTGCCTGCCACCAATAAACCCACCATTGCAGATGGGCTGAAAACTTCCTTGGGCGAATTGAATTTTCAGATCATTCAAAGCCACGTCAAAGACATATTTACGGTATCTGAAAAGGAGATCATTTCAGCCATGCGGCTGGTATGGGAGCGGATGAAGATCATCATCGAGCCTTCGTGTGCGGTTCCATTAGCCGCCGTTTTAAAACACAAAGACGTTTTTGCTGGTAAAAAAATCGGGATCATCCTGACCGGAGGCAATGTCGACTTGGGTAACTTACCTTTCTGATTTATTTCTAACGTCTGGAAAATTCGAGAAAAATACTGATCATCGCCAATCCGAAAGCGGGCAATAACCGTGCGGTTGATGTTGCCAAAAAGGCTTTAGATTTCCTTCAGAAAAAAGGACTCGATTGTCAATTGGTAGAAACAACACTTGATCAAAATGCGCAAAAGGTAACAGAACAGCATCTAACCGATGACCATACGGACCTGCTCGTTGTTGGTGGAGATGGCACGGTAAATGAAGCAGTAAATGGTATGGGCTCTCATACCCCTGCGCTATCTATATTATCTAGTGGTACAGGCAATGACTTCATCAAAAACATTGAATTAGGGAATAATATTGACGAGCAACTCGATACTGCGCTGAATGGTCAACTCATTGATATTGATCTGGGTCTTTGCAACAGGAGAAAATTCCTGAATGGCGTAGGTCTGGGTTTCGACGGGCAAATCGTACGAGACATGTTGCATCGCAAAACCTGGCTGACTGGACACGCGGCCTATTATTATCATGTGTTGAGGATCCTCGCTTCTTATCAGGAAAGGACTTTTGAGTTTTCTCTCGATAATAATCCTCATCAAAAAGACCTTATTCTGATGACCATTGGCAACGGAACCACTTTTGGTGGTGGTTTTAAACTTACGCCGGACGCCAAACTGGATGATGGATTATTGGACGTTTGCCTGATTGGGGCCATCAGTGCGGCCAGAAGGTTCCTGAATGTCCCCAGACTAAGTAACGGCACGCATCTAAAACTCAAAGAAATTGAGGTGATTCAAACAAAAACCCTGGAGATCAAAGAAAACCCCCTACTTGAAGGGCATATCGATGGCGAATATCTGGGCAAGCCTCCTTTCTCCATCAGTTTGTTGCCCAAGGCGCTGAAGGTGCGGGTAAGGAAGTAGCATCAAATGCTTGGAGAGATGCCACTATGATCACATGGAAAATTGGAAAGGTCAGAAAACCCTAGTGTGATCCGTGGCATGACGTGTTAATTGTAACAAGATAAGTTCTACTATCCGTCATTCCGTGGATTATTCAAGCCTTTCCTGTGCTTAAGACACTCCATTTACAATCATAACGGAATCTGGTTGGGTTAAATAACCTTCTCCTTACCTCGGCTTACTCGTCTTTGGTCGCTTGGATAAGTAGAAATACACCCAGGCGGCACCAGCAATCAACAGAATTGAAATGAACTGCGAATGCGACAACCAGCCTTCGATCACAAATCCTCTACGAATATCTCCACGGAATATTTCAATGACTGCTCTTCCGGCTGCATATAACATGATGTAGAGGAAGAAAAGCTGGCCTTCAAAACGCTTGTGCCTCTTGAACATATATAACACCACAAAAATGGAGGAGATCAGGAATACAGAATATAATTGCGTAGGATGCAATGGTTCACCCAGTGGCTTCGCTTTGGAATGTTCGTGTGTAAATGTCACTGCATGAAAAGCCTCTGTAGGCAAGCCGTAACAACATCCGGCTAAAAAACAGCCCATCCGACCAAACGCATGAATGATGGTCGCAGTAATGGCCAATCGGTCCAACATCGCCCAAACTGGCCATTTTTCTTTCATGAAAAACCAAATGGACAAAGGCAGTGCAAACAGTAAGGAACCGTAAAACACAAATCCTGTACGGAAATTCTTCAACATGTTGGATGGCGGACTGAAGTAGTAGCCCGGATCTTCCAGATAGAACAAAACTTTTCCTCCTACAAATGCCCCCAGAATGATGAGAATGGCCAAAGTTTGGATCTTATCAGGGCTAATATTCAGGCTTTTCCTAGCATCGTTACTCATGTACGTATACCCCATGATCGCTCCGAGCATGATCATGAAACCGTAAGAATGGATGGTGATCCCACCAATGGTAATTAATTCCGGAAACATCAGACAAATGGGTTATTTTCTGCAGGTTGGCTACTATCAAACACACGAATGGCTACGGCTTTGGCCTCTGCTGTCACGACTCCCTGACTCAGGATCTGGCAGGTCAATACGACTTTGCGTCCTTTGGCTTCTACCACTTCGGCACGCAATTCAACAGGATGTAAATTAGAAGTCGGCTTCAAATATTTGAGTTCCAGACTCCCGGTGGCATATCTATAGACTGGCTCTGAATCAAGATCTCGGTTCTCCGCCTGATAAGCATACGCCATGGCCGTACCCATGCAATGGCAGTCTACCAGTGTCGCCATGATCCCACCATTGAGCAAATTGGCCCATCCATGGTACTTTTCTTCTGGCATCCACTGGCAAATGGAGACTTCTCCTTCCCAATAACTTTTGATCTGCAAGCCCTCGTGATTGGCGTTGCCACATCCGAAACATACATTTTCCGGCATGTGATCTTGAAAGTAATCAGGTGTTGCGCTCATTGACGAATGTTTGTTCTTCGCGCCAAGTTATTGATCTAAGGTGAAAAACGAATGCATTTGATCATTTAACAAAGCCAACTGTCAGCCAAATCCTCAATTCTATGAGGGTCTATCCTAAAAGCTTTGTTCAATAAGCTAAATTCGCGACCTTAATCGGCCCCTATGAAATGATGAGAACAGCTATTTCCGTATTTATGATTTGCTTCTGCCTATTCCGGATACAGGCACAATCCACGGACGGGTACATCGTATTGCAAAATCAGGATACGCTAAGAGGATCACTGCACATCTCTGATCCTTACAGTGGATATTCAGTGGCTTTGGATGGTAAGGCCTACAGGGCCAATGAAGTCATCGCTTTTTACGACGATACGAAAGACCTCATTTATGTAAGAAAACCACTTGCCTCAAAGGTAGATGGTAATCCTCCTATCATTGGCTTCTATCAGGAAGTCCTTATCGGCCCAATGCGACTTTATCGCCAACCCGAAAACAATCGCCAATTCTCCTTTACCTATTTTCTGGAGTCCGATGAACAACCCCTGACTGAACTTACCGCGCAATACAAAGGACAATTGTCTTATTTGTTGAGAGCATGTGACGCGATCCAGTCCAGCATTCAAAACATGGAAGAACTGAGCACGAATGAATTGACCTACCTGATCAATAAATACAATGAGTGCATGGGTTATCAACGTGTGAAAAAGTCCAATAGCCGAAGAAAATTACAGCTGGCATTAGCGCCAGTGATCGGTGCAAGCACTATTGATGCGTCCATTAACAATGCGTTCATTGAGGCGCCACTTGGTGCTCTCGGGGTAGTAGAAAGAGCGGTGTATTTCATGCCTGTCTTCGGCCTGGAATTTCAGATCAGACCTCCGTTAGAAAACGGGTTTAACTTCAACCTGAAATACCTTAGAAGATCCTTTAAAGACAATTACGAATTCCCCGGTTCCATCGATATGTTGCTCTTTGAAACTGATGTGGAGGAATCATGGACCCAGGACGTGATCTACGGCTCAATACAATACCGATTCAATCAATCGTACCGTTCCTTCTTTGTAGAACTGGGTGTGGGCATGGCATTTGGTAAGTACGATTCTGATTTTATTCGACAACAGGATTTGAATGGCTTGCTGTCTACCGCCGACGGTAGCATTTCGGACTCACAAACAACTTTAGCAATCTTACCCGGTATTGGCTATCAGTGGGACAACCTTAAAGTTGGTGCTTTTTTCGAGCTGGCTACCAACGGCGAGTCACTGATCATCAATGAAAGTAGTCATTTAGGCCTTCAGGTGTCGTACTTTTTATTAAAAACAAAATAGGAAAACGCTGATAAGCGATGTGGATAAATGCTCTATTTGTCCAAGTTCACTGGCAAAAAATCCTATTTCACAGCCCTTTATTGGTAATTTAACTGGTTGAGGCTTTCCTTCGAGGCATCAACTAGTTACGGAAATCATATCGACGGCCATTGAAGATAAATCCGTCAATTCCGATTAATTATACTGCTGCACTCCCTACTCGCAGGATTGCGTTGTATCTGTATTCATTATGAAAATAATGTGATAGATAACCTATGCCGTTTTCGTTTCAGTTGATGCTTAGACAGTAAAATCACTCTGATTATGAGAACCAAAATTTTCAGCACCTTACTTACGCTCATTGTTCTTTTTCCTGCTTACGCTCAATCTGTGAAAAAACTCATGGAAGAGGCAGACATGACGTTATATCGAGAACAATTTGAAGCTGCCATTGCCAAATACGATGAAGTTCTTGACAAAAAGCCAGACCATAGCCGGGCAAAATACCACCAACTGATCGCCAAACACTTGTCATCCCTTCGTGGCAAAGACTTGAAAGATCTTTTGGCATTTGAAGACACACAAGGACATACGGATAAGTTTTATAATTATTGGATGGGGCGTGTGCATCTGATGCGATACGAATTTGAGCTGGCGGAACGCCATTTCGATGCATTTCTTGAATTGGACACTTATAGAAGTAAAGAGATCATCAAGGAAACGCTGGATTTTAAGGACATCATTGCACGTGCCAAAGATTACTACGACAATCCTTCGGAATTCGAATTGGAGCAGCTGGATTATCCAATCAATTCAAAGCATGCTGATCTCTCGCCTGGTTATTTCAATGATCACAATGAATTGGTGTTTACCTCCTCCAGACCTACTTCCGATTGGAAAAAGTCCCCGAATGACTTCCTGGTATTCCATACCCTGAAAAAAAGCAGCAACGGCTGGTCCACCCCCGAAGTACTTCGCAATATTGGTGTCCTGCCGAACAATGCTCCTAAAGTGGAAGTAGTGAATGAAGATGGTAAATTGTTCATTTATAAGAACCAAAATGGAGGAGACCTGTTTTTCAGCAGTCCCAAGGAATTTGGATGGACAATCCCTGAGGAATTTGATTCTAAGATCACCACCACGCGCCTGGAATCCGATTTCTTCATCAATGACGAGGAAAACCAGATCCTTTTCGCGTCGAAAAGAGGTGGCAATGGCCTTGATATTTATGAGTCCGTGCTTAAGGTCGATGGCACCTGGTCTTCGCCAAAGCCCATCGCAGGAAAAGTAAATAGCCGTTTCGATGAAGATAGCCCTTTCATTTCTCATGATGGGCAAACGCTTTATTTCAGCTCGAATCGCCCTGAATCCATGGGTGGCTTTGATGTCTTTCAGTCGCAATACAATTCAGTAACAAAAACCTGGTCAGAGCCTGTCAACCTGGGTTTTCCGATCAATACCATCGATGATGAAATTAACTATCAGTTGCAGGAAGACAACCTTTCCGGATTTTTGAGCTCCAACCGACTACATAGTCTTGGCGATTATGACATTTACTATTTCCACAAAGAAGGTCAGGCCAGACTGGAAGGTACTATCGTTGATGAAAAGGGCCTGCCTATGGCCAATGCGATCATCAATTATCATCCTGAAAAATACCTGGATGAATCATTCAGCACCATGACAGATGAAAATGGCTATTACCAGCTTCAATTGTTCTCAAATGAAGCTTATCGAGTCGAAGTTTTTGATGACCTGACCTTGGTACATGAAGATAGATTCAGTACCACCATCACCGGACATAAGAAATTGCTTATCAATGATCTGAAATTGGTTGAAGCGGTTAAAACGGAACAGACGGATTTTGTAGCATTGTATGAAGGAGGATCCGAAGAGCAAAGTGAAAGCCTAAGCATGCTAGGGTCTAAATTCAGGGTAGGCCAAAAAGCAGTCCTCCGGAATATTTATTTCCAATCCGGCTCTGCAGCCATCAACCTTGAAGCAGCTCCGATCATCGATCAGGTGGTTAATGTATTGACCGACTATCCGGAGATCAAACTGGAAATCGGCGGACACACAGATAACCGGGAAACGCGCGGAAATCGTAACGAAACTTCCTTGATGCGTGCAGAAACTGTGAAAAACCAATTGGTCCTTCAAGGCATTGATCCTACCCGCGTGGTAACCCGGGGTTACGCAGATTCCGAGCCACTGGCCTCCAATGATGATGAAGAAGATGGACGGGAACTCAACAGAAGAATAGAAGTGCGTGTGATCGAATAGGTTCGATCCGTTTAGACAAATAATCGAAAACCCTGTCAAAAGCTCTGGCGGGGTTTTTTGTTCCAAAACTTAAACACGGATAACCGGGCGGCGAACCGTCGACAAAGCAGAGCTTTCGCATGCCCTGCTGGTTTTTATTATTCTCTATTGCAATAAAGCCACTACATCATCAGCGATTCCGGCTTCATAAGGATGGGCACTCGTGGTTATGAGTTGGAGTGTTGTGAATTCGCCACTATAAACTTGCATCGTCGCTGATTTATCTGCACCGGCCTCCAGTAGTGTTTTGGTGACTTCTGCCAGGTTCATCGGTACTTGTTGGCGCCACATCTCCACACCATTGCTTCCGGTATAATGAAGAAGTGTGGCTCCATGACCGTAATTACTTTTTTGGTTTACCAAATTCGGATGAGCGTTTAAAAGTACTTTCAAGCTTTGCACCTCACCTTCCAACAGCGCATTCAGCGCTGTTTCAAAATACTCATCATAAGGTTGATCAACGTCCATCACAGCTTGCCATGTCTTAAATCCATATTCACTGGCGATACACAACTGAATATCTGATAGCTGAAGCTGTGCTCCTAAAATTTGGTCCGCTCCTTTTCCGAGCCAATCCGGATGATAATTGTTGATTTCTCGAATCACAACAAGGTTGCTGTCGTTATATCCTTCAAATAATCGCTCTGCTAACAGGCTAAGGTGATTATTAACAGAGTGCGAAGCATAATCAATCAACAGGTCACCATAGAATTCCTGAAGATCAGCGACTCCTGAAAACTTATAAATTGCAGCCATATACGTTCATTATCGTCAACATCGATACGCTAATTACGCAATTGACGCCAATATTATGGTCATTGACACCAATGTCAATCGATGTTTGTGTGACATACGGTCTTTTGTATGATAAATCTTACATGCATGAAATTTAAACATATAATCGCCGGATTCCTGATTTTATCTGGTATTCAGGCCACAGCTCAGGTGACGCTCTCAGAAATTCTCAATGAAGCCCAAAAAGGATACAACACCGCGAGTAATACCCTGAGCTCCTATGAAAAAGAGTTCGCAAACTGGAGTAATAGCACCGGGCAGTCATTTACACAATTCGTACAGAGCACTGAAGGCACGATGCGAGGAGTCGCTGACCAAATGGTGCAGGACCTTGAAAATGCTGTCGCACAACTTCAATCTATTTCGGATTTGAAATGTGACAATTATATGTCTCCGGTACTCAGCCAAATCAACAATATCAATACGCCACTAGACAATTATAACGATGGCATCGTAAGTGCTGCTACTTGCAAAACCTGCATTACGAAGGCCGTACAGGGGTTCGTTTGTAAGCTTCCGGAAATCTTTGAGGGAAATGTGGCACTGATGCAACGAATCGAGGGTGCCCTCGCAAATTCTGGAAGTAGTGGACCCGCTGGTGCCATGGCCTCTCTGGTTTATGAAGATTTTGCGAATAGCTTGTTGTATGTCCTTGAAACCAAAGACAAGATGATTGCTCAATCCGGCATTACCTTAACCACCAAAGGACTAAAACAACTGTACAGCGGGAGTAATTGTGAGCAATACGGTGAGATCGCTGTAGAAACGATTATCAGTATAGCAAAAAATGAAAATCCGACGACACGGGCCCAAAAAATAACGAACAAGCTCTTATTGATCATCAAGACTTTGGATGCCACTGGTTCTCTTAATGAAGCTTTGGCTAAAAAAGAAGGCAAAAGTCAGCAAGTGCCCGCAGCTCCCGGCATGAGTGCTTCTACAGAAAAAATCGGTACCGGTTGGGGTGATTTTGAAAAGGTCTTTGCCAGCAATAACCAAACCGTTTACGGGATAAAAACAAACGGCGATTTGTACAGCTATCAGTATAAACCTGCTTCAAAATCATGGGCAGGTGGTCAGGTTGTAGGGTCCGGATGGAACGTCTACACCAAAGTATTTACTGGAGTAAATGGCACCGTTTATGGAATTGAGCCGAATGGTGATTTGTACTGGTACAAACACACCAATGTACTGGCCTCCACCTGGCAGGGAAGAAGTAAAATCGGATCTGGATGGCAGCATTTCAAACAGGTCGACGGAACGAGTAACGGAATGATTTATGCCTCCAATACAAGTGGCGAATTATTGATCTATCGTCATGACGATAACGGTAACGCTAGTTTTCATCAAGGGTCCGGAGACAAAATCGGTACCGGGTGGGGGGCTTCCAAATATTTGCTGCTCGGTGAGAATGGGATCATCTTCAACGCTTTGTCCAATGGCGACCTTTATTGGTACATGAATATTGGATTTGGTGACAATTTTCTTAATAATGGCTATGGTTTACTGGTAAGTACCGATTGGGACAATTTTACGCATGTATTCGGAGGAAAGGACAATGTGGTTTACGGCATCAAATCAAATGGTGATTTGCATCGATTGGCTTTTAATTGACCTGAACTAAAGTCAAAACCAAACCCGGCTACCCATTTAAAGATTTAAAATATCTGGTGGCCAAAGACGTCTGCTCTGAGAAATTCATGTCCAAGGTCTAAGACTGCTTGCTACACTTCTTTATCCATCATTGAACGATTACCTTTGAATTGGACTTACTATTTCAAATACCGCAGCTTTACTGAAGATGGACTTCTGAGTTAATTAGTTTCAGGTTTTCTGTTCCGATCCCTTTTGTGGGATAAGGTTGATCTTAGTAAAAGGGTAAATCGAGTCCAAACGTAAATATTCTTCCTAATGGACATTATCGCTAAAATCAGAGAGATCGAGGAGTTTCAGGATATTCCTCAACACCAGCTGGATTGGTTGGTCAAAAATGCTGAGGCGAAAACCCTGAAAGAGGGTGATTTCATCTTTCAGCCGGGAGATCCTTTTGATCACATGTTCGTCATTCTTACCGGGAAATATGTGATGAAAGTCCTCCAGAACAATCAATTTAAGGTAGTGGCCAATCTGGAAGGACCGCTAATCACGGGCTTATTGCCCTATTCTCGAGCCAAAGAAGTGAGGGGTTATGGCGAAACCACCCGACAAGGGGAAGTATTAGCCTTGCATAGAAAGCACTTCCGGGAAATGATAGTAGAGCATGAAGAGCTTACTACCGCACTTGTTCATACCATGAGTACCCGGATCCGGGAATTCACAAAGGTGCAGCAGCAAAATGAAAAGCTGATGTCACTTGGTAAGCTGTCCGCTGGTTTAGCCCATGAGCTGAATAATCCCGCTGCGGCTGTGGTACGCAGTGCACAATTCATGAAAGAACTTCAGGCAAGCACCCCTGAGAAGTTCAAAAAGGTCTTGCAAATCAAACTGAGTGATGATCAAGTCGATGGTGTCACCAATCTATTGTTTTCCAAAATCCATTCAGGTATCGTTTCTCTGTCCATGATGGACCGATCCGAGAAGGAAGACGAGCTGCTCGACTGGCTGGACGACCGGGAAGTCGAAAACTCCGAAGATATCGCCGATAATATGGTGGACTTTGGTTTTACGGAAGATGAATTAGATGAAGCCTATGAAGGCATCCCCGACGAGCACATTGGTCCTTCGGTCAATTGGATGAATCAGGTATTGACTACCGAAAAACTCGTGAGTGAAATAGAAGATGCCTCCTCCAGAATCGGGGAGTTGGTGAAAAGCATCAAGAGCTATACCCACATGGACCAGTCCCCCGAGATGAAACCCATCGATATTCACGAAGGGCTGGACAATACACTGGTCATGCTCAATCATAAATTAAAAAAATCAAATATTGAGTTGATCAAAGACTATGATGCAACACTAGCCAATGTGGATGCTTTGCCGAGTGCGCTGAACCAGGTTTGGACCAACTTAATTGATAACGCCATCGACGCGATGAAGTCCGCAGACAAGCGACAGCTCCGGATCGAGACCATGCGTGACGGTGAGTTTGTAAATATTAATGTTCAGGATTCGGGCAGTGGCATCCCGGAGGACATCCGCGACAAAATTTTTGACCCTTTCTTTACTACTAAAGAAGTGGGGGAAGGGACAGGCATCGGACTTGAGCTGGTACATCGGATCATTACCAATGACCACAACGGCTCCATTAAAGTTAAATCTAAACCAGGCGATACCGTATTTCAGGTTTGCTTTCCTGTTAAAGCTTCTTAATTGACAATGAAAAAACCAATCATATTCCTACTAGACGATGACCCTTCAGTACTAAAAGCAGTACAACGCGATGTACGTGGGGCTTATCGTAAAGAATATCGAATCCTTTCGACCCAATCGGCCAATGAGGCCCTGGAATCCCTGAAGGAACTCAAGCAAAAAGGCGAAACCGTCGCTTTATTCCTTTCTGATCAGCGGATGCCCGAAATGCTGGGTGTGGAATTTTTGGAGCAGGCAAAAGTCCTGTTTCCTGATGCCAAACGGGTGTTGCTTACTGCTTATTCCGATACCGAAGCTGCAATTAAGGCCATTAATGATGTGCAGCTGGACTACTACCTGATGAAGCCCTGGGATCCGCCTGAAGAAAAACTTTTCCCGGTACTCAATGACCTCCTCGACGAATGGCAAAGTGCATACGTGCCGGAATTTTCGGGCATCAAAGTGTTGGGCTACCAATGGTCGCCGAAATCACATGCGATCAAAGATTTCCTCGCCGGAAACCTAATCCCTTACCGATGGCTGGACATTGAATTGGAACAAAGCGTTGGTGAATTGATCGAAACGTATGGCCTGGACATGGCAGAGTTGCCGATCATCATTTTTGAAGATGGCTCTTTTCTGAACAATCCTACGCTTCAGCAAATTGGGGAAAAGATCGGATTAAGTTCCCATGCGAAACAAACCATGTACGACGTAGCCATCATTGGGGCAGGACCAGCAGGGTTGGCCGCTGCCGTATACGGAGGATCGGAAGGTTTGAATACGGTACTGATCGAAAAACGTGCGCCGGGTGGACAGGCAGGAACAAGTTCACGAATAGAAAACTACCTGGGATTCCCAAAAGGTCTGAGCGGCTCGGAATTGTCCAGAAGAGCAATCACGCAAGCGACACGTTTTGGTATCGAGTTCCTTTCACCACAGGAAGTACAGGATATTTCTTCAAAAGACAGTTACAAATGCATCAGCCTGGCAGATGGGTCTCAGATCAATGCCCGGACGGTCATCATCACTACCGGAGTGAATTATCGGACGCATCCCGCAAAAAGCATTGACAACTTTACGGGAGCAGGTGTGTATTATGGCGCTGCCACCACAGAAGCCGGATCAATCAAAGACAAAGAAGTCTACATCGTAGGTGGGGGGAATTCTGCCGGACAGGCTGCCATGTATCTTTCCAAGTTTGCTTCCAATGTGCATATTATCATTCGCAAGCCGGATTTGAGTTCGAGCATGTCTTCCTACCTGATCGATCAGATTGGGGAAACCCCGAACATTCACATCAAAGGCTATACGGAACTTACGGAAGTTTGCGGAACAGAAAGACTGGAGAAAATCAAATTGCGCAACAACCAGACCGCTGAGGAATGGGAAGCTGAAGCCGCCGGGCTTTTCATCTTTATCGGTGCGAAACCAGTAACCGACTGGCTGACCATGGATGTCCTTAAAGACGAAAAAGGTTTCCTGGAAACAGGACCTGCTTTACGGAAGTATGGCAACTTCAAAGACGTCTGGAAACATCAACGTGAGCCATTCCTGTTGGAAACCTGTGTTTCCGGGATCTTTGCGGCAGGTGATGTACGATCTGGTGCCATGAACAGGGTGGCCAGTGCGGTAGGAGAAGGATCGATGGCCATCAAGTTTGTGCACGAGTATTTAGCGAATCATTAACTGGCTAAACCTATAAGGTCTGGACGTCTGTGTAGAAAAGACTTAAGCTAGGTTAGTGCAATAGCACGCTACAGATAGTCTACATTAGCACATGCACTTCGCCAGGATAATTTCATAAATTACTTGTGCGGGCTATTTTCAATGCCATTAGGCCAAGGAATAGGACCGTCATTGCGATGGCACCGGCCACCGGCCTGCGAAGCAATCTCAAATACGGTTTCGAAACAGAAATATGAAATAGACTGCTTCAATTCTTCGTAGTGACGAATCTTCGCTTAATGGCATTGGGCCGTATTCAAGAATTACTACTTTACTTACGCAGATGAAAAAGATCATTTTAGGTTTACTCCTTGTAGGGTTCATATCGTTAACCTTCTTTCTTTATAACCTGGGTCAGCGACCGGATAGAAGCTATCCTTCATTCCCTATTGAACCGGAAAAAAACGCCTCGATCGTTCATGACAGTATCCCTTTGAGAGATGTGGTGGTTACCGGTAACAATTGGGATGGGGTTATCACCATTTTTGATCCAAATACCTATCAAATCATTAAGAAAATAAGTGCTTTACCCGACCGGGAAGAACGGTTTGAAGAAATTTATTCCGGTTTCAAAAGGAGGCTTGCCGCAGGTTTTATCAGGGATTTTATTGGCGAAGGCAATGATCAATTGGTGGACGACATGTTTACCTCCAATGACGGCAGGTACATCTACGCTTCAAGGCCAAGTTTCGCGGATGTTGTTGCGCTGGATGTCAATTCAGGAGAAATTGTTTGGCGAACCCAGGTAGATGGGTTGAGAGCAGACCACTCGGCCATCTCACCAGACGGAAAAATCTTTTTGGTCTCCGCTTCTACGGCACGAAAGGTCCATGCCATTGATGTTGCGACCGGTAAAATAGTAGGTGAGTTTGCCTCCGGGGATCAACCTCATGAAAATACCTACTCCGACGATGGTAAAAGAATTTACCATGCTAGTATTGGAAAAGTCTTTGTAGCCTCACCCAACCTGGACTTCATGAAAGGGGATCGTTGGTTCCAGATTGTGGATGCAGAATCCTATGAGGTCATACGTCGAGTAGATATGAAGGAAAAACTTGAGGAGGCCGGTTATGAATGGATCGACCGGGCCATTCGTCCGATGGCCATTACCAAAGATGAAAAATTTGCCTACTTACAAATTTCATTGTTCCATGGATTCTTCGAATACGATATAGAAAATGACAATATCACCCGAAAACTAGATCTGCCCATTCCGGAGGCTAACAAAGACTTAGCTCCCGGCGACCACCTCTTAAACTCAGGACATCATGGTATTGCCCTAAGCGGAGATGACAAAACGATTTGTGTCGCTGGTACCATGGACGGATACATCGCCCTGATAGATAGGGAAACTTTTGAATACCAGATCATTGAGCTTTCTGATGATCCGAAAGAAGCCAAGCCTTACTGGGCCACGTCAAGTGAAGATGGAACAAAAGCTTATGTATCCATCAGTGGGCTCGACAAAGTTTCAGTGGTTGATTATGCAACCAGAAAAGTAGTCGCTGAAGTACCCGTGGGGAATCACCCACAAAGGGTAAGAAATGGGCAGTTGCGATTGTTAGAATGAGTGGTCCTGATAAAATTCTACTTCTACTTATTGGGTTACTATCAGCTCACTTATCACTCTCTCAAAACCATGAGTCGATAAGAGCGAAACTTGAAACACTTGAGCTAGAAAGTCTTGCATTGAGAGGTAAGGTGATGCCCACCATAAGAGCATTTGGTGCTGAGTCATCTCAAATGGACTCACTGAATTCGCGTATACTGCGATTCGATTCCACCGCTCTTGTGTTCATCAAAGAGGTCATTGATACTCATGGATGGCTAGGTAAGAGCCAAATTGGAGCCGCTGCCAATCGCACATTGTTTCTGATAATCCAACATGCACCGGAGAACGACATAAGAAAAGCGTATTTCCCCCTTTTGGAAGCCTCCGTGAAACAAGGTGAGTCTGAGAAATCTGACATGGCAACCATGAATGATCGCATCCTGGTCCGGGATGGAAAACCTCAGATCTATGGTACGCAATCACACATGGTGGACGGAAAGCTTGAACCATTTCCTATTGAGGATGTAAAGAACGTCAACAAAAGACGAAGAAAAGTGGGATTAGGGAAAATGAAAAAGCTGTGAGATTATCAACTTGAAATTATTCATTTGTTCATCGGCCTTCATTTTGATCACCCTTCATAAGAAAACTTGGGGTCAATATAGTTGGTGACTTAGATGAGTTCCCTATACTCGGATTTGACAAATACAGAAATACCCAGGATTGGCAGAAATTAGACTGGAAATAACATGCTTTACTTTTTTCTCAATCAAAACCATGAGGCTTAGAACAAAATAGTATTGACTGACAATGAAAAATACTTCGATTTATCTCCTATCGCTCTTTGCGTGGCTATCCGCAGGTTTGAAACAACCAATTCAGGAGCCTATTTACGAAAATTTAATTCAACGCCCTTTCTCACATCCTGAACTGGAAGACGAACTTTCAATTTCAATCATCGGTCAATCAATCGTCGACGGTACCGCAATTTTTACCATAAATACCCACGATGGACGAAGGATACACCATGAGGAATTTCCGGCCAGATTCCTCGTTGGATATGGACTAATTGGAGAAGAAGCTACAGTTGAAAATATGGAGAAATACATCAAAAAGCATGTTGATGAATTCTTTGTGGATGACCAATTCTCAAATCCGGCCATTGCAGCTGATGAAGAAAGGGATGAAGATTATTCTGATCCAGAGGCCTGGAAGGACATTAAATCCGATCAAACCGCAATTGGTTTCTATTACCGCGTTGGAGAAGAAGGTGGATGCCAAATTGCCTATTCAAAAAAGCAACGTAAAACGCTCAATTACTTTTGTTGCTGTTGAGCAAGCTTATTGAAAAAAAATGGTTTGATTTAGGAATGGCGACGTATAGGACTGATTAGCGTGATTGTTCTGTCCTAAAAAGCTAAATGGCAATGAAATGATTGATAAAAATTTAGGAATCCACCGTACGAAGCAATTCATGGCAAAGCCCTTCAAGTACAATTGTTTGTGGATAATATTCCTCCTCTCATCTTTCGCGTGTCAGACTGACCATAATAGTGTCGACGAATTAGATGGAGCAACTAACGATGTGAAAAGTTCATTGCAACAACACACCGTGCTTTCAGATGGCCACCTGATGAATGTCTGGGAGAAAAAGGCTGAAAATACCAAAGGTGCGATCCTTTTCATTCATGGAAGGACCTGGAGTAGCTTACCCAATTTTGATTTACAAGTAGCTGATGAAGAGTTGTCTTTGATGGATGGCATGGTTGCGCAGGGTTATACTGCTTATGCACTGGATCTGCGTGGTTATGGGGCAACACCAAGGGATAGCACGGAATGGCTGTCACCCAACAAAGCTGCTAGCGATATTCTCAATGTTTTGAATTGGATTTCTTCCCAAAACCAGGGAATAAAAGTCCACCTGTTTGGTTATTCGATGGGATCAACCTCCAGCTTGCTAGCAGCTCAAAAAAGCCCTGAAGACATAGCGAGCCTGACCGTATTTGGGTATTGGCAAGACCTGGATACACAAATCCCTGAGAATCCCGATGAGCAATTGCAGAAAATCGTCAACACTGCTGAAGCTGCTGCCAGCGATTTCATTACTCCGGGTAGTATCAGTCAGGTAGCGATAGACGCCTATGTAAAGTCAGCACTCGCTGATGACCCAATAAAAGTGGATTGGAGGTATGTCCACCAATTTAATGACATCAACCCGTCCTCCATTAGCACGCCAGTCCTTGTGCTGCAAGGTGCCTTAGATCCGATTGCCCCTACAGACAGGCAAGCTAAGCTATTCACCAGATTAAAGACTTTTGACAAAAGTTGGGTCGTCATATCCGGCGGAGATCATGCCGCCTTTTTGGAAGCATCCAGAAAAGATTTGATCCATTCACTGACAGCCTTTATTGATCGGTTCAATGAATACTAGTCTGTATTTCAATCGAGGCTATTATATAGAAGTGGCCTGGCTACGCTATTTTTAAGGTACAAGCACTGGCTGGCTCCCGCGATCCTATTGTTTGAACCAAAATGATAACCATGACAATGAAAATTCTAAAACTCCTGCTATTCCTTTTACCTGTTGTCTTATTTGGGCAAGGGCCAATTGCCAATGAAATTGGTCAATTACTTCAATCCGGAGAAGTCGATAAAGCAAAAGAAAGAGTTGAATTCTATCTGAAACAAAATTCCAAGGAAGTTGATGCCATCATGATGAAGGGAAATGTTGTTCTAAATCAAGAATGTTGTGATAGACCCATAATCGTTGAAGCAAATACCGATGAATCCATATATGACACCACTATCGGTTTCGTGGGCGACGGGGGTCCGATGGTGGTATCAGAAGAAACAGGAACAAAAGTGGCTAACCTTTGGAAAAAAGCAGTGAGTCATGACCTAAGCAGGACAGACATTCATTTTGGCATTTGCCAGATCTATTCTATTTCCATGATGACCGATGAACTCATTGATTATTTGCCAACCTTAAAGCAGCATATCAAAAATGATGATCGACTGCATTACTCCATGTGCGACTATGCACGTAACCTGAAAGATAGAGGTGATTTTGAAGCGGCAATAAGGGTCTACAAATTTGTCACAACCTTATTTCCGGAAGAAACAGGTCTTTACAGCGATATCGCCGCCGAATATTTCTTCCATGGAGATATCGAACTGGCCAAAGAGAACATTGATGTGGCCTTGAAAGATGAAAACATTGATCAAATGTCATTGGGCAATGCCTACTTTTTCTACGCCCTAATGGGAGAGAATGAAAAGGCATTGGCTTGTTTGAAAAGACAATCCAAGTTCACAAATATCGATGAATCACTATTTTACGAAGCACTCCTTAATTATTCCAGAGGGCTATCGTGGGAACCTCAAATGAAGCAGTTTCTGGCCATTGCTAAAAGTCAAAGTTGGAAAGAGGTCGCCGACTTTATGTTAAGTGATGCCTATGACGAAAGTTTTGAGTCGTACTTAAAACTCAACGAAATGACAATAGATGATGGGTCGAAAATCTTGATTCATAAAGCCTTCAAGACTAAAACGCCGGACAAACTTGCCCCCTTCTTCAATTACGCAGAAGTCCTCACGTTCAATCAAATATTTGACGATGCCATTGAAGCCTATGAGCAAATTGAGAATTCTGAATTAATTAGTGATCAGGAAGACCTTGAAAATGTTGCCTACAATCATGCCTGGTCGCTTTGGAAGTCCGGAAGAAAAGAACAATCGTTAGTACAATGGAAAAAACTCGATGAGTCTGAGAATTTCCTTTACCAAAGTGCCAGCGCATATTTTCAGGGTAAATTCTACTATGACCAGGACGATAAGGTGAAAGCCAAGGAGTGCTTTGGACGAGTTCAGGAAACCGCCAACCAATCGAAATATGCAACAATGGCCTGGAACTACTACAATAGCATTGATTGACGTTGATATCTAGAATGCAATTTCGGTTGGAGTATTTGAGATGACTTAAAAACAAGACAATTATGAAGGTCCTTTATTACTTTTTTATGGTGCTGTTATTTATGGTGTCCTGTAGCGATGCCACAGAGAACAAGGATATTTCAACAGAGTTTTCGGAACTTTCAGAGCGTTTAAACCCAACACAGGTATTTGAGATTAATCCAGAAAAAGACACCACAATCATTGGAACGAAAGGAACACGTGTATTTATTCCGGCCAAGTCATTGGTTTCAGATAGTGGAGAACTCGGAAGTCCATCGGTTAATGTCACGTTGAAAGAATTTTACACTTTTTCGGAAATGATCCTTAATGGATTATCGACTACCTCCAACGGGGAGCTGCTCAAAACTTCCGGGATGATCAAAATCGAAGCTTCTAGTCGTGGCAAAATGCTGGACTTAAAAAAGGGTTCCTCCATCAAAATTCAATTCAAAAACACGGCTTCTGCCCCCTTTATGCGAACCTATCTTGGACAAAGAGACTCTACAGGCATGAACTGGCAGCTAGACGAAGACAATATTGACGATACCATAAAATATAATCAACAAATAGAATGGATCATAGGGTTGGATTATGGTGCGGATACGGTGCTTTCAGGAACAGCGACTTATGGGGTCGTTGGTAATGATACACTAGAATTATTCAGAACAGAATGGGAAATGGATTCTGCAGGATTTATCCGTGAGCCGCTCTTTTATGAAATTCATTCAACAAAATTGAACTGGATTAATTGTGATCATTTTCTTGGTTCCAAAGATCTTATCGCAGTGAAAGCTAACAAACATAGCAAGGTAAAAACATTGAATTATCTGGTTTTTCATGATCTCCATGCAATCATGAGTTCCTGGGAGACCATGGGTAAAGATGCCGTTTTTATAAACATCCCTCGTAATTCAAAGGTAAGTGCCATTGGAATCGCTAAGGAGGGTTCCAATTACTATCTGGCGGCTAAGAAGCTAATATTAAAGGAGGGAAATCAACGAATTAAGCTTAAGTATAAAAAATCCAGCCTTGAAAAAATAGTCTCCAAGTTAGAAGAGCTGGAATGAGTCATTTGAATCATTGTATGAAAGGTTAATTCAGAAGTAAAGCAATTGCTGGAATTAAATTGATAGCCGTGTATTTCTTTATCACATGAGTAGCATTCGATTAACAGAAAAAGAGCAATGGAACTTTAAAGTTGATAAAGCTGAACTGCTGTCAGGTATTGACAAACTAACCGGAAGTACTATATGGCACAATGCTAAGCGAAAAGAAAAAATTAACCTTTATGTGGGAGAGCTAACTGACGATGGGTTTTACATCCGTGAGAATCCAAATATTGCACGGAAGACCTCAATTAGTGGCCGTATTAATCGAACGAGGTTTTCAGGAAAATTAGAGAGTGACTCGGGTGGGACTACTGTTGAGGTTACTGCAAACCGGGAAGACCTATATGTCTTCGGCCCTGTCGTCAGCCCAATATTCATTGGAATCATAATTATCTTAAGTCTGAAGGATTATCTCCTTTACCAATTGACTGTTGGGTTGATCACCCTTGTATTAGAACTGTTGATCATTAGAGGAATAAACGCTGAAATAAGGGAAGGAATGGCGAAACTAAAAAAGAAGCTAGGTGAAATTGAAAAGGCACACAGTAACGACTGGTAAGACGGAATTTCTCTTATGACTTTTGAGATTATTGTAGGTAAAACATTAAAATCTGATACTTTAGAACGAACAACCAACTAAACAGATGACCATGAAAACAACGCTGACTTTCTTATTTGTTCTAACACTCACCTCAATATTCGGACAAGCCACGATTGAATGGTCTCCGGAATACAGGCTGCAGCTCAAGGACTTTCAATCTCCCCAAACAGAAATCAACCCTGAGCTGAATTCATACGCTATTTTTTCTGGGAACAACATGGAATTCAGCTATCAAATGACAAATGCGCAATTCATGTTCACCAAAAACTTCAATTCAAAGGTGTCGACCGTATTCAACAGAAATGCTGCCGTAATCACAGCACCGGACTCTGCAATGGCACAAAAGCTTGTCAAATTCGGACAGTACAGTTTTGATTTGACTGAACTCTATTCTCGGAAATTCCGAAAGAAGATGTATGAAAACAAAGGTGTATTCTCGGATGCCAGTTTTTTTAAGCCGATTCATGAGGAACTTCAGGAACAAATGAATGCCGAATTAGCACGGGTGATGAAGGCAATTGACCTGGGACAAAAATCCGAGCTATTAAATGAGGAACATCAAAAAGTATTGCGCCAGATTGAGGAGATGTCCGACTTCTGCAAGGAGTGTAAGCCCCCCAAAAAGAAAAAGAAACGCTCGCAATCTTTGTACGCTTGATCTTCACATCAGCTGTAACCAGGATTCATAATAGGTTTAGCAACAGAATGATATTCCAGCGATTGTATTACCTTAATCGCAGCATGCATCGTTTCAAATATTTATTTGTTTTTGGTTTTCTGAGCTTGTTAGGATCATTAGCAACTGCTCAGACGGAGATTTCCGTTCAAGACTGGAAAGAATGTGAGAGTTCCGGTCTTTTTACTAAAAAGGTAAGGTCTCTAGGCATTCCTTGTGAATTGCTGAAAAAATCAGCATTTCCTATTGACGTAGATACGCGAAACGCCGGTAAACAATTACAGCTCAAATACCTTGGATGTGGTGGTTTCTATATTGGAGACGAAATCAGAGGGGTGTTGATCGATCCATTTTTCTCGCAATACTCGATCTGGGAGGTTGCTACAAAACAGATTGAACCCATTGATGCGGATATAGAGAAAGGCTTAATGTCCATCAGGCAAGACCTGCACGATAAGACAGAAGCGATCATCACTGCTCATGCACATTACGATCACTTAATGGACGCTCCAACCATCCTAAAAAGATACCTGGATTCAAGCCGATCAAGACAACCGTTCATCTATACTTCAGAAACCGGAGCAAAGATATTAAGCACACAATTAGACAGTTCCTCGATAAAATCAATTCCCAAACCTACCGGAAATGGACAAATCATGGATACCCTGTATTTGAATGACAAAAGCATCAGGGTCATCCCCGTAAGCACGAATCATGCCCCTCATGCAGTAGGGATCACTTTAGCCGCGAGCCAATTGAAACCTAAACATTTGAGGAAATTTAGCGGCAACGATAAATCAAGGTTTTGGTGGTGGAAAGAGGGCAGTAATTACGCCTTTATCATCGACTTTCTTGACCAAAATCAAGCGATCGAATTTCGCATATATCACCAATCTTCTGCTTCCGCTGGAAAA
The DNA here is from genome assembly GCA_033344775.1 of Cytophagales bacterium. Taxonomy (NCBI): domain Bacteria; kingdom Pseudomonadati; phylum Bacteroidota; class Cytophagia; order Cytophagales; species Cytophagales bacterium. The sequence continues at coordinate 346,941 of JAWPMT010000006.1, forward strand.
GGAGGACACCTTCCTGAAGAGGCACTAGACACTGAAGCGGAACAAATAGACCTGCTCATACTCGGAGCAGCCTCTTACGACAAGGTCAAAAACTATCCTGATTCGCTTTATAAAAACCTCAACTCCCCGAAAAGATTGGTTCTCTGCCATTGGGAAGATTTTTTCCAGCCATATGGGTCCGAAGCTAAAATGGTAACATTAACACCCGTCGACAAATTGATCTGCCATATCCATGAAAATTTATTAAAATGGAAAAAAAACGAAGCTCAACAACTTTTTGTGCCTGAACCTGGGGTCGAATTCCAAATAATGTACTGATATTTAAAGTGGGGTGTTCGCAATCAAGGGTCGTTACGATGCTTGGTCAGAGGATATTTTGTCAGTATTGAGGTTTATGTAACCAAAAAGCCTAACTAAATGGGAAAAATTTGGGATTGGATAAATTCTGCCTATTCCGGGTTGAAGAATCATGAAAAGGTGATCGCTTTAGTCCTGATCTTCACCACATTTCTGATTATCTTCTTTCTTGGAGAATTTGATATAGACGGAACTAAAGTTAGTTACAAAAGGACATCATCAAAGGTGAAGCGTCTAAACGATTCTATCAAAACGCTCAACGACTCTCTTGTTAGTTTAAATGGTTTGTATGACCACATAAAAACTGAGCCTAAAGGAGGAGAAGAACCGAGTGTTGCGACTCCCCAAAAAAGTAACGACTCACAAGAAACTCAGGCATTGAGCAATCAAATAGCGAAGCTCAATAATGAAATAAAAGAAGTCACTTCGGACAGGGACGCGCTAAAAGAGAAGTATCTGAAATTATATTGTTCACAATATACCCTACGGGTTTATGGTCCCGGTCAGCTGGAAGGGGAATTAACACCCTGCATTAATAAACTTAAAGCAATGGGTTTCGACGCGGAATATGTTAAGCTTTCAAATGCTAGGACAAGTTTCAAATATTATGAAAATGAGGCCACGGAAGCCACGGAAATAATATTGAACGTGTTCAACACATGTAAATCTGACTTGTCCCTCTCTCCGGAACTAGATTCGGACAGTAAAGCAGCCAAATCAATCCAAATTAATCTCAAATGAACCGCATCCTAATTCTTCTGGTCCTTTTGACTTCCTGCAACGTGAACAAGATGGTTGATCAGGGCAAATTTCGAGTGATCCCTATTCAAATGAGCCGTATTACGTTCATTGAACATTATAAGCAGTCATTTGGGTTTTCTGAAGACCCTCAATCCACTGACCCGGAGCGGGTGAAAGAACTTGTTGGAAAATTGATCGGTGAAAGCAACATCAAAACACTGGAAGGTGACCAAGTCAAATTCATCAATGAAGATGGTGTTAATGGGGAAGTATCAGTGGAAGGAATAGTGACAGCACAAATCGGACTATACGCTGACCTGAAAAATTTCTACGTCGACGGCACGGGGGTATTCAACGTGATTTGGAAACCAGAACCTAATGCAGAAAGCGTCATCTTATTTCGTGCCGATTTCTATTTTTTGCCTAATAAGATTGCACTATCCGAACTAAAAAAGGGAATGGTAAAGGTTGATTTTCGAAAGTACCTGATCAATCAGTATGCTCCGATTGCGGATGAGCTTAGCTATGATTATGATGAACCCATCTCGGTTGACTTGTATTTTAAGAAACTGGAAAATATGGAAGTATATCATCTGGATTACGAAAGAACTGCAGGTCATCCGGTTTACATAAGAAATGAAGCCATAGGCCAGATTACTTTCGATAAGCCATCTATTGGCTGGGATGAGTACATAACAAGCCGATACATCGATTTAAGGGGATTAAATTCCATAAGGGATGACTATGATCAATAGCCTTGGGTTCGTTTAAATTACTCCTTTTCAATGTCACCCAATAACGTGACCTATCCTTGAAAAAAGAGAATCACTTTTCCCAAAAAATGGCAGTTAAAAGCGAGGAAGAGCTCAGAACAATCATCGTAAGTGAGGATCATGTTCTATTGGCAAAACATGCCGCCAAATGGGAATTGGAACAAAGGAGCATTATCGTGAATACCCACCTCCCTGATGAAGAAAAAGCAATAGAACATGCAAATGCCTATCAGGAACAAATCCTTCAAGACAAAATTGCAAGTAATCGGTCACGAAAATACCATGCTGATCGATTGCTTTGGGGATCGATTACGGTGGTCTTAATGGCAATCTTCTTATTGATCAATAGCTTTATAAAAGGTAGCTGGCTAGAGGAAATATTCTACTTTCTGTTCTTAATTGTTATTGGACTATTGGGAACTCTATATGCCTTTAGTGTAATAAACCGAAGGCTTTACAACCGTATCATAGTCTTCCTTAAAGGAAAGAAAAAGGGTTAGTTTACTGAATACAAGTTCCAGAAAGTCCCATCAATCCACTATCTTCCTATCAAAACCCTTTGGCCATGCTCTGCGAACACCTGGAAAACTTCGAAAGAAAAAAGCCTCGAATTTATCAATGTGATGAATGCGTGAAAACCGGTGACACCTGGGTGCACTTACGCACCTGTCAGGAATGTGGGACCACCCTTTGTTGTGATTCCTCGCCCAACAAGCATGCGACTGCCCATTTCAAATCACACGGACATCCGGTGGTAGTCTCCGCAGAACCTGGAGAATCCTGGGCCTGGTGTTACGAGCATGAGATGATCAAAAAGCAGCGGGTGTAAGGTGTCTTTTGTCAAACCTCATCTAATCCTTAAACCCCGCTCCATATTCCTCATGTCGTGAAACAAAATGCAGGTTGGCTTTCACAAAATCAAGCGGATTTCCGACATCAAATCTTGTTCCCTGAAATTTAACGGCGTAGGATTCTTGTGTTTCCAGTAGTTGATGCATCGCATCCGTCAACTGGATCTCATTGCCGTAACCAACTGTTGTGTTTTCCAGACAATGAAAGATCTCCGGTGTAAATACATACCTTGCAGCAATGGCCAAACGAGAAGGTGCCGCTTTAACAGAAGGTTTTTCTACCCATTGATTCACCCGATAGGTTCCTTCATCTATAAGAGTGCCGTCCATGATCCCATAGCGACTGACTTTTTCCAAAGGAACCTCCTGAACAGCCACTACCGATGATTGCTGTTGGTCAAACACATCGATCAGCTGGCCAAGCACAGGTCGATCAGTCGCTGACTGACAAATGGCATCCCCCAAAAGCACTGCAAACGGATCATTTCCGGCAAATTCCTTTCCGCAATAAACCGCATCGCCCAGTCCCTTGAGCTCTTCTTGTTCAACGAATGTGATCTCACAATCGCCGGCGAGCCCTCTCAGCTTCTCTAGCACTTCATGTTTTCCTTTTTGCTCGTAGTAAGGAGCATTGGGAAAATCACTGGCAAAATGATCTTGAATGGCCTTCTTTCCTTTAGAAATGGCCATCAGAATTTCAGAAATACCCGAAGCAATGGCCTCCTCCACGATGTACTGGATCACCGGTCGATCAACGATGGTCAGCATTTCTTTCGGCACTGATTTGGTGGCAGGCAGCATACGTGTTCCTAAACCTGCCGCAGGAATTATCGCTTTCTTAACCTTCATTGATTAACAATCGTCGGTTTAAAAATATGGATGTTTTGTGCTTCAAAAGTTCGTTGCAATCGTTCATACATTTCTTCTGACGTGTATTGCCCGATGATCGTTCCCCCTGATCCGGTGAATTTAGCACTTGCTCCATGTTCTCGCGCCAATCGGATCATATTCAGGTGAGCTGGAGCAATTTGACAAATGGATTGACGGAGGTCAAAATTCCGATCAATCAGCGTCCCAAGGTTTTTTTGTTCCACATCACTTTCCAATGCCTTTTTAGCCTCTGTGGTTAATTCTGATAGCTTTCGCATGACCCGATGTACCTCAGACTCACCCCGATCGTACCTGCTTCTCAAATCATTGTGAATAATTTCCGACCCTTCGGGCTCCCCTTCCATGTAGGCAATGTAGAGGTTTTGAAAATTTGTTTTTTGCATCGGCTCATAGGTCCCATAGCCTTTCAAATCCATCAGGGCCTTGTCAAAATCCATGTAGATGGGACATTCGAAGGCCTGCACTACGCGATCTTGTAAACCCGCACCTATGCCCATCTCCTGAGTCTCAACGGCCAAAACCTCATTGGCCAGTAAATGTGGTGGAATTTCCAGGTTAAAGTACTGCATCAAAGCACGCCATGTAGCTGTAATGATGGCACTTGATCCCGCCATACCTACCTGCAGAGGAATATTACTTTCGAAATTGATCTCAAAACCAGCGTCGGATAGATTAATTTGATGCGTCTTAGCATGGTCTGCAAATCGCTTTACAGCAGCTTGCAACAAAGACTTTTTTGTTCGTCCGGATACCGATCGATGTAGACCTTGAATGTCAGGATAATGCTGATCATCATCTTGCAACTTTATGCCTGATAATTTTGGCTCTAAGGCCACTTTGGCTTGAAATTCTCGAAATGGAAAAGCGATGGTCTTGCCAAAAAACCCGTCAGAGGGGTTGCCGAATAAGGCGGCTCTCGGATAAGCGATTCTACGGATCAAGCGAGTGTGTTTTGACGGATGTTTTCAACCATTTTTTCAAGTTTACGACCGGCTTCCAGATATACATTGTAACGATGATCTCCATCACTGGTGGCGTCATCTGATAAATGAAAGACTTTACCCAAATGCGGTTCGATGGCCAGGAATCCATCGTACCCATCATGAATGAGGTCGCTCAAAATCAAGTCCAAACGAGCATCACCCTCTCCTGGTAATTTATAAACAGGTTCACCTTCTTTTTGCTTCATACGGGCATCCTTCACGTGAATGTGGACCACAGCATGTTTTACTTTTTGATAAAATTCCCAGGAATCTTGCCATGGAAAAGGTTCAGATTTGGAACGATCGCGCTGAAAAATAGGGTTTCCCGTATCAAAAACGAGTTTCAGGTCAGGAACCGAATCTATCAATCGTAAGGTATGATTCGCTGAAAATCCTCCATAATTCATGCAGTTTTCATGTAGAGGAACCAATCCAGCATCCATGAATCGTTTGGTGATCTCTCGCAATCTTCTGAATCGTTCCGATCGGTGCTGATCATCTCCCCAGGGTTCTTGTGCGTATGACATGATGCGGGCATACTTCACTCCCATTTTTTGCATCCGTGGGATACAGCGTGCCACTTCCTGAATCGTGATATCAAAGTCCGAATCGATCTTTTTGGCCCAATTCCCGATGAGCGTCCCAAATTCGGCTACTGAAACCCCCGATTCATCCAGGATTTCAATTACGTGATCAAACTCACGCTCAGGCAGGTCATGAATATTTTTTCCATTGAATGTCCGCGCAGAAAGGTATTGCCAACCCAGGTCTTTGGTCACCTGGATCTGCCCTGCCAGGTCATCTGCTGCTTCATCGGTAAATCCTGAAAATTTCATGAAATGGAATTCATTTATCGGATATCGAAACTAAGGTAATTTGCAACGTCCAAATCGTCATGCCGGTTTTTATTGACATAAATTCCCTAGGATGTCGATAAAATACCGGTATCTCCTTGACGATTTTTACCGGTTTGACATCAAAATGCTTGAAGAGATAAATCATCTGGCACTTTACAACTCCACCCACTTCCCATTACTCCTCGCACTTTCATAAATCGCATTGATCAATGCCACGGGTTTCAGCGCTTCCTCAGCATCCACGTTCAATGGCGCTTTTCCTTCAACAGCTGCCACAAAGTTTTCAAAGTTCTTCTGGTGACCCTGAAATTTGATCGCCTTTGGATCATTTGCACCCTGTGCTTGCTGTGACGCTCCCATCAGGTGATCCCGAACGTAAGTATCCGAACCCCGAGCCTCCTTAAAATCCCATAAGCGAAAATGTTCATCCGCCAGAATTACCGCTCCTTTTGAGCCATAAATATGGATCTCTGCCGGATTTCCTTCAGTTGACCAAATGGAAGTAGAGCCCTGAATCACTCCCTTTGAGCCGTTTTCGAATTCAAGCATGGCCATGGCTGTATCTTCTACTTCTATGTTCCGATGGGTCAAGGTTCCCACACTGGCCGTCAGTCGTTTCGGTATACCCAGGAAATAAATGAGCAAGTCGATGGTATGAATGGATTGGTTCATCAGTGTCCCTCCGCCATCTAGCTCCCAGGTTCCTCTCCAGGCCCCTGAATCATAATAAGCCTGATCCCGGGACCATTTGATGTTGGCTTCACAAGTGATGATCTGTCCAAATCGTCCTGCTTCAATAGCTGTTTTCAATTGAGTAACCGATTCGTTGAACCGTCGATTGAAAATGCCCCCGAGTAATACCCCGTTCTCTTTAGCAAGTTGCTGTGCCTCATGTACACGATCCGGCGTGATTTCCAATGGCTTTTCACAAATCACATGCTTACCGGCAATTACCGCGGCCTTGATCCCGTCCAAATGCGCTCCTGAAGGAGTAGCAATGGTGACCATGTCCAGTTGATCAAGATGCAAGAACTCATCAAGGTCGGTGTAAGTTGGACATTCATGCTTTTGTGCAAATGCTGCTGCTTGTTCCGGCTTCCGTATGTATGCCCCGGCAAGTTCGGCTCCTTCCATCGCCTGTATTGCCTGCGCATGAAGTGCAGCAATCATTCCACCGCCGATAATCCCTATTGATTTCATGACTTTTCCTTTTTGAAAAAACTAACGATGCCCAATACCATCAAGGCAGGTAAGCCGATCATTCCTACCCAACCCAGGTTACTTTCCAATGGATTTACACTATTGACTTTTGCCCAGATGGCCCAAAACGATGCAAATGTGGCGATAACAAAGGCCAGAATCATGGCGATATTGGGCAGCAGCCTTTTCGCCGGGAGTTCATCGTCAAGCGCCTTTTTGGAATTCATCAATAATAAGAATACCAGGTAGGCAATGGGCAACAGGGTCGTGGCAATCACTGACGCGGGCACGGCCAATGAAGTTTTAATCGCTCCGGACCAGAGAATAGGAGAAAGAAACCCGGTAAAGGCCGGGATAAACGCACCAATGATGAAAAACTGCGCGTTTTTCGGTTGCCCTAAGGCTTCAGCAATTGCATAACCATTGATCATCATGTGCACCAGCATGGTACTGATGGCCATGGCAAGTACACCCACACCAAATATCAATTTGGACCAGTCGCCTAGGATAGGCCTTAGGGATATCGAAAGATCAGTGACCGTCCGTTTGGCCAACATGGTGCTCAAGTCATTGTCTGCTTGCGGAAGGTTATTCCTTAATTGTTCTTTCGCTGAATCACTCAGCGATGAAAATTGAGGATATTCCGCTGACAGCCGTTGGTCTATCACCTGGTGGAAAGCCTGTTCATTGACGAGGCTGTCTCGCTGAGCATGGAACTGCGAGGCAGTGACAATGATTAAGAAGGACGCTCCTAATATGAATGGGATGAATAAGCCAAAAAACAGATCGAATCGGGCCAATTCCCGATCTGCCTTTCCCCAGCCTCTTTTTTGCAAGGTATAAGGTAAAAGGAAGGTCATATTGATCCCTACGGCCGTACCAAAAGCCCCGATAATGATATCGCGTTGGCTACCGGAAATGTAGTTTTCCCAAAATGTTTGATAAGCTCCTGTGTGTGAGATATAGGCATTGTAAGCTCCTGTGGGATGAAAAAGTGCAGTAAAATCAGGGATCAGACCACTTAGCAAAGCTGAAAACTGGATATCACCATTGAAAGCCAAGGATAAGGTCGCTGCGAAAAAACATAGCACAATGATGGCTACCAGTACTTTAATGACCTTATCCAACAATTGAGAGATCTTGCTTTCTCTGGAAAACAGCCACATCATGACCATTCCAAAAAGAAAAAGCAGAAAGGTAATGACGTAAGTTTCGTCTTTCAATAGTCCAAGGCTTCCCTGTAAGGCATCGGTGCCCAGCGCAAATTGCGCGGAACAAAACACGACATTGGCCACCACACTTGCGATCAACCAACCCCAGGCCAGGAATTTAGATACGTGCCGTTCAATCAGCTTGAACGGGCGGTCTTCTTGATTGGATTTACTTAACGTCACGTGGCTGATGGCCACCAGCATGACATAGCCAAACAACATGGCAAGGGGCTGCAACCAAAGGAACTGATATCCTCCGATAACTCCCAGGTACAAAGCACTAACTAGTGTCCCTCCTCCGAGGGTGACTGCTGCCTGAATCCAACCTGGGCCACTTTGACTTGCGTAATAACGGAATTTGGAAAATGTAATCATTTTTGGAAATGCCTGAGCGGTCTTGACACATAATGACACGAACAAGCATCCCTAAATATAAGTGTTCAGCTTGGTATGAGGCTTTGGAGTTCGAACCAATTGCTTCTAATTACGTAAAAGCAACTATTGAGAATATTGCATTTCTCACCATTAATCCCGTCTTTTGGGCTCTAACACGTTCAGAAAACATGATCAGATAAATCACGAATCGACTCGGCACCTATAAGACACTCCGTCTTCACTCATGGATATGGGCACCCGATTCGTGAAATCATTCCTTCTTGAGGCTGATCATATAATTCCCTTTTTCGATATAGCAATTATCCTTTTTGCGGTCTGGCGTATTAATGATTCGGCATAGAAGCGATCGTCCATTTCCGGGAATCATTTTATTCATTTTTAATTCTGAAGCTATGCCGAAAATCGTTTATTACGTAGCCACCTCACTCGACGGCTACATTGCCGGTCCCAACGAGGACATCAGCCTGTTCGTTTATCAGGGAAATGGTGTTGAACAATACCAAAAAGACTTACTGGACTTCTCCACCGTTATCATGGGTCGAAGGACGTACGAATTTGGTTATCAATACGGGTTGAAACCCGGACAACCTGCTTATCCACACATGGAACATCATATTTTCTCTGATTCTTTGGAGTTCACAGAGGAAGTACACCCGCAAGTGCATCTGCAAACGAAATCTCTTGATAGAGTCCAAGAGGTCAGAGACCAGTCGCCGACAGATGTTTACTTATGTGGTGGTGGCGTGTTTGCCGGATGGTTATTGGAAAATGACCTGATTGATCAACTCAAGGTCAAATTGAATCCGATCATTTTAGGAGGCGGAACCCGATTATTTGGAAACGCTAAAACCAAAATGAAATGGGAATTGGTTGATCATTCCAGCTTTGAGGAAGGATTGCAGATCTTGACTTATGAAAAAAGTCAATAAACAAAAAGAGGGTGTCTTTACCGACACCCTCCTGGTTTATAGCTTATACGCTATTGATTATTGCTTCATAAATCTGGAAACGTAGTTATTGTCTCCATCTGTGATTCTGAGCAAATAAGTTCCTGGCTCTAGTCTGCTGATGTCAAGCTTGCTTTGCGTTCTCTCAATGAGGCCTTGCATTACTTTTTGACCAGTGATTGAAATCACCGTGTACGCCGACTCTCCATCCAGCTGCGTGCTGATGTTCAGCTCAGTGCTTGCTGGCACAGGATAGACAATCAATGCGGTTGCATCTACATCATCGGTACCCAACGACTCTTCACCGGTAGTGGTGAACAGGTTAGCATTGGAATTCGGACAAGTTCCTTCGTGGATAACAATATTTCTGAAATAGGAATTGTTGCCACTTCCTGCATCATTGTCATTAACAAACACCAGTCTGTCAGACAACCCTGTGTAGAACGTACCTACAGGAATGCTGTAATTTGTCCAGCTTGAACCAGAGTAATTGTCATAATCTGTGATTCCCCAGTTTTGAGTACCGTGTACTTTGAACGTAAGAGAAGAATTGGCATTGGCATCAGAACCGAAAGCAACCCCGTGGATCTCACCCTGGCTTGTACTTCTGAACTCAAAGTCAATGACTGTACTGGATGTGATATCGTAGCTCATAAGTAGAGACCTCCAGGTATTGTCCTCCAACAATACGGTGTTATTATCAGGGAAAGAGTAAACTCCATCATCTGAACCTGTGTGAGTCACCAGCGAAGCGCCAGCAAAAGAAATTGGATCACAGGCTCCACCTGAACCACCACCACCTGTCGTTACAGATAGGTCATCAATGGCAATGTCACTGGACCAGCCGTTTCCGGTTGTTCCTACAAATCTTAATTTCACTGTACCACCGACGTAGGTATTCAGTGATACATCAATGGCATTCCACTGATTACCCTGATTTCCAGAGTTACTCCAAATGCTGGACCATGTTGTTCCATCGGTGCTGGCTTCTACCGCCAATGAACCTACGTTGTTTCCATACATGTGATTTGCAAAAGAGAAGGTAGCTGCGGTTTCTCCTGAAAGATCAAAACAGGGACTTTCCAGAATTGCAGTGGCATTATTTCCGATTTGTCCGGCGCTACCGTTAGTAGACGCTTCCAGGAATAAATACCATGAACCTTCAGTAGCGGAGCCAGGGCCTGTGTTGTTGGACGGTGTTCCATTGGCATCTCGGTACCAGTCACCATCATCGCCGGACGCCTGGGTCCAACCGTCGCCGGACTCAAACCCTTCTGAATAGGGGAACGAGCTTACCGTACTGCTACATGAGATAGGCTGAGAACCAGTAGTCGTTACGGAAAGGTTAGCAGCATCGCCACTTCCTCCTCCAGAACAATTGGCTACTACACTTGTGCTATAAGTAGTACCGGCAGTTAATCCAGTAACAGAAGTGGAAGTACCAGAAACTGTCGTTGAGTTACCACCTACGGTCACCGTATAGTTAGCTGCACCGGAAACACTGTTCCAGGAAAGGTTGAACGAATTGTCCTGAACGTTAGAGGCAGAAAGGTTTCCAGGAGCGGCCAGCGTACATGAAGGACCGGCAGAAATACCTGTTACCACCAAACTGAAAGCCTGGCTACCGCTTGAAAGATTGCCTTTATGAGTCACCGTGATGGTATAGCTACCAGAAGCATTGGCGATATCCACACGCTCATATGGATCCACGATGTTATCCTGTTGTGCATTGGAATTCACACCTGTTAGGGCATATGGGAAATACGTAGATCCCCCTTGCGTAACGCGAATGTCCAGGTCATTGACCAAAACAGGAGTAGAAAGGTTGATCGTCCCAGTATTGATGGTTCCGGCAGGGTCAGTCCAGCAAATAGAAGCCAAAAGTGGTCCGCCAGTGGCATTTACCGTAATAGAATAGCTTCCTCCCTGACTCAAGGTCAATTCATCAATGATGGCATCAGTACCATTTTCGTTGATGGTTTCTGCCGCTGCTTTGGCATTTAAAAGTCCCCAGCCATAGATCGCATCAGGACCAGTAATTCCGCCATCATCAGCCGTGTGTAGCGCCAACGCTTTCAACGTAGAAGATCGCATGAACGCACCATTCAAGTTGTTGTAATGCTGCTGAAGCAAAAGCAATGAACCCGTCACGTTAGGGGCAGACATGGAAGTACCATTGTAAGAAGAATAGGCACTATTGCTGCTGGCTACCGCAGAATAAACACCCGCTCCATTTCCTGTGATATCAGGCTTGATTCGGTAATCATCCGTAGGGCCTTCACTACTGAAGTTGGTAATAGACACACCATTGATGGTACCATCAGGATTGACACTAACATCATTGGCTGCCGCAACTACCAGGTTATTCTTGGAAGTCTTATAGGCATTCAACTTGTCAAAAGACGAATTTCCTTCCAGCGGACTGGAGTTTGCCGTATTGTCATCTCCATCGTTACCAGCAGAAGAAACCATCAAATAGAATGGGGCATTGTACATGATCTCATCCACATCTCTGGACTCTGCGATGTAGGCACCACCATAGTAAGCAGGTAGCTGCACCTGACCAAACTGGTTTCTCCATCCGAAGCCATAAGAATGATTAGAAAGCAACATGCCATTGGCCGCAGCGGTAGTCATTTCCGCCAGGTCACTGTTCCAATCGCTATTGCTTGATTGAGCATAGGTGGCCATCCCTTTTGCAGCGGCCTGAAAACCTGAGGCAATGATGGTTCCTGTTACGTGCGTGGCATGACTACTTTGTGAAGTAGCCCCATCAATTTGACTTGCCCGGTTGTTACCACCGGCACCATCAAACTCCTGGTGTGTTGCTCTTACAGCACCACCATCCCACACGTAGGCAGTCATTCCCTGGCCGTCAAGGTTTAAGCCAAGGCCTCCACCACTGTTGAGAAAGTTCGTTCTTGTTGAAACCGCCGCATCCACATTGTCGGTCACATAGTAGAACAATTTTCCATTTGGACCGATCTTCATCAATTCGGCTTCTCCACTCCCGTCGGGCAAGGTATAACGCAGCGGCAAATTATTTTGCAAAGCAAAATTTGTCGCGATTTGCTTCTCAAGCTCCATGGTCTGAGTAAGGCGATTTTGAATAGCTTTTAGATTAGGTCCGTTGGACTGATTGATAATCGCTTGACGTTGTTGTGCTGTTTGTGCAAGAACACTAAACGAAGCAAAAAATGTAAGCAGAAAAAGTAGCTTAACTCTCGTAAGTTTAAGATTCATAAAAAATTTAAGGTTGATTTAAATAGTCAATATAATGGATAAAGAGGGGAAGAAATAACTTTTGAAAAGCCGTTTCACGCCCCTGTAAGCGACGTAAAAATTCAGCATATACACCCTTAGTTGTTTTGTTTAATTAGGTATTTAGTTGTTGATACAGAATTTTTAATACACTCATTGTTAATTGACAGAATATAAATTTTTTGCAATTATGTGGCATAAATGGCTAGATCTCCGTGCAATTCTCTAATATCGGTTGTTTTCGTTGCGCTGGTTGCCAATTAAATAGAGTTGTCTGGAAGAAGAACCCCTGACCCTGGTAGGCTTTTCAGGGGGCATTGTAACTAGGTTAGGATTTTTATCAAATGTTAGTAGATAGTACAGTCTAAAGCAGCTTTCATCTTCATTTCTCCATAAGTACAAGTGCATGAATTTGTTGAGCGGTAATCATGTTTATGAAAATTAAACGTTTGTTAGTTATCGCATACGAAAAGTTTCTAATTTTCAAGGGTTTTAGGACAATGGAACAAAAACAAAAGATGGGTCGTTTTGAATGCGCAATGCCTCGACTGTTGTTCATATTCGCTTTACTCTGGACTCCTCTACTACAGGCACAAGACATAGAGGGGATCATGAAGGACCATTATTCCGCTTGCAAGCAGGACTTTTGGGACCAGGTTCAAACAGTAAATATCAAAGGCATTTGGCTTAGGGATCAGGAGAAAGCCAATTTTGAATTGTTAGCAAAGAAGCCCGGAAAGATCATGATCCGTGGCCGTTGGCAAGTGGAGCCTTACGCTGAATCTTTTGACGGCTCCAGCGGCTGGACCATCGCTCCATGGACCGGAGTAAAAACACCACAGCTGATGCTGGCCAAAGAACAGCTGTTGTTACAGTCCGTATTTGATTTTGGCTCACCAATACCGAGAGATGTAGCCCTGGAATATCGCGGAGAAGGTGATGCTTTCGGAATCCCTTGCTATCGTTTGGTAGCAATTGTGGATGGCGTTGAATACGAGTACTTCGTAGACGAAGAAGACTTTTACCTGAGGCGAATGGATCGTAGAGAACTCATCGGTAATCAAACACAGATTATGACCAAACGCTATGATCAATACCGTAAATTTGGTGGAGTAGTGATCCCGACATTGGTCATTGTTCAGGTCGAAGATCTGAAAAAAGAATACGTGTTTGATGATATCATTGTCGGAGATGGCATATCTAACCTAACTTTTAGAAGACCCGAATGAGCAGAAACTTGAAAGTGGCCATTGTTCAATGGTCCGCAGTACACCTCGATATTCAAGCCAGCGTCGAAAAGGCGTTGAAAGGCATCGATGAAGCGGCAGATCAGGGAGCACAGTTGATCGTCTTTGGAGAAACCTGGTTTTCAGGATATCCCTCCTGGCTGGATTACAGTCCGGAAGTTGCTTTCTGGGATCATCCACCGGTGAAAAAGGCGTTCTCAAAAATGCTCGATAACTGCCTCACTAAAAACGGATCAGAAATTCAGACCCTGCAAGCCAAAGCGCGGGAACGTCAGGTTTCTTTGGTATTTGGTGCCAATGAACGGGATGATGAAAAAGCAAAAGGCACCATTTATAATGCTTTATTCTTTATCAATGAGCAGGGAGAGATCGTCAATCATCACCGAAAACTGGTCCCTACGTACAGTGAAAAAATGCTGTACGGTGGCGGAGATGGTCACGGACTGGTCAACAGCACACTATCTGATGCGAAAGTGACCGGATTGGTTTGCTGGGAGCACTGGATGCCCCTTTCTCGTCAGGCATTGCACGATACCGGAGAGGAAATACACATTGCTGTGTGGCCAAAAGTGCATGAGATGCACCAGGTCGCATCCCGACAATATGCATTTGAAGGTCGTTGTTTTGTGCTAGCGGCTGGACAAATGTTCCAGGCTAAAGATTTTCCGGAAGGCATCAAATTGCCGGACGATTTGGATCCCAGTACCTGGGTCCTGAATGGCGGTAGTTGTATCATCGCCCCAAATGGAAAATACATCGTAGAGCCACAATGGGATGAAGAAAAGATCATTTATGCAGAAATAGACCTGGACCAGGTCAAAGAGGAATCCATGACCCTGGATGTGACCGGTCACTATCAACGTGATGATGTCTTTTCTTTGGAAGTGAACCGATCCCGAAAAAGTAATTCCTGAGACAATTTTCCACGGGAATCATATATTTCAGAACTTAAATCGGTTCGAAAAGATTAACTCAAATACACAATTACAAATCGAAATACAGATGAAAGCATATTGGAATGGACAATTGTTGGCGGATAGCGATGATACCATTGTGGTAGAAAACAATCATTACTTTCCTGCAGACTCTATCAATAAAGAGTTTTTCAAGGCCAGCGAAACACACACCATTTGCCCCTGGAAAGGTGAAGCGAGTTACTATTCCCTGAATGTAGATGGGAGTGAAAACAAAGATGCGGCCTGGTATTACCCGACTCCCAGCGAGTTGGCCAAAAAGATCAAGGATTACGTGGCGTTCTGGAAAGGCGTAGAAATCAAAGACTGATATCCTTTGTGGGTTTGGTCGATGGGATCACTCCAATTTTTCAAAAAATAGGTGTACGGGTTTGCCGAATAGAATGCACGCTTTTGCACCAAATAAAAAGTCCTGTCAAAGGTGATGACCAATGACAGGACTTTTTTTATGATGATCGTTCGATTATCGGTTCTTCAACTCTCCAGCCCCAAACATGGTGAAGCCTTTGATGATGATTGAAGGACTATCTTCATTTACATCGGGTGCTCTTCGTTCGTCACTGAAGCCGCCAAAAATGGATACTGCTTCGATTTTCACTCTCCAGTCATCCCGAACCACTAACTCACAGCCGCCAAACATCGTGAACACTTCGATTTCGATCGGGCCACCATTCAGGGGGAAAGACTCCCGCAGATCAATGGTAGATCCTCCGAAAATATTGATGACGCGGCCGCCTTCCAGCTCCTTGCTGGTAAATTGTTTGTCGCCACCACCAAAAATGTTCACATCATCAAAAAAATGTTCGCTCTTGTCTGTGGCCCCTCCCGATTGTGCTCGTTTGTGTCGGAAAATAAAGGCTACGCCTACGATGATGATGATTACTGGCCAAAAATCCCTAAGATCATAAGGCCCATACTCTTCGAGTAAAAAGAAAGCTCCCACAGAGACCAGGATGATGCCGGGTGTCTTTTTTCCACTCAGGAAGTTGAATACACCGATAGCGACCAATAGCATCTGCCATGATTTCAAAAAATAAAGTTCATAAGGGATTAAGCGCAAGTTGAAAAGCAATAGCACTACGCCGATAACGACGATAAATATCCCCATAAGTGCTCTGCGAGAAGTTTCCATAATTTCTAACTGTTAATAAAACCAACCAAATAGGAAGGAGATACTGGCGGCCGGGCTGCTGACTTCACTCTGTTTATAGTGAAAGTCATCCACTCCGATTACCTGTTGGTATCCCACCCCAACGTTCAATTTGAACCAGTGGGTCATGTTAAACTCGACTTCAGCTTGCGGAAAAATGACAAAAATCTGATCATCCACATTGGAGTTCGCGTCATCTCTTGCTCTGTAGTCGATGCTTCCCCAGCCCAATTTAGAACTAATTCCGATATGAGCCAGCTTGCTGGGTTTAATGTTGTACCCGAGCATGAAGCCACCATGACTGATGTCCACATCATATTCGTTACTGTTGCTTCTGGCAGTAATCGTCTGATCTCCACTAAGTCCGAGACCGTAACCACCAAAGTAAAAAGTGTTGTCGAGCAACACCGCTCCGCCACCACCCGTATAGGGCATGACCTGACCATCTAAAGAAGCCAGCGTAATAAACACACCACCAAATCCGGAGATACTTTCATAATCGTTGCCGATCAGTACATCCGGTCGCTGACCAAACGCGGTAGTGAGTGTCGCAAAACTTAAAATGAATAAAATTTTCTTCATCCTTTTTAATAATTAAAGTTTAAGAGACGTTTCAAATTAAGATAAGGACAGTGTTATGTGAAGAAGGCTTCCGCAGGATTGTCAAATTGGGTAGACGAATTGTCGAAAAAGGTGACTCAATGGGCTGTCAAAGTGACAGATTGAAAGGGGTTGTTCGGACAAAATGACTTTTACCTGTTTTTTGGAACAGCACTGGTACACGAATTGTTATAGTATCCAGGAACAACGCAAATGGTAAGTAGAGAGATGAAAGTAGATAAGAATTTAACCCACAGTCTGGCCCAATCGGCTGCTGTGATGAATGGGATCAACGGTGGAATTACCATGCCGGTGATGTCTTTGAAGAGAACGTCCGATGAATATATATTCAACATTCAGTTGGCAGGAGTAGATCCTGACGATTTTAGTGTTGAGATCGATAGCCACAACCTTTTTGTATACCACCAAATGAGATTTGATGAAGACATGGAGGTGCCTTATATGCTTCAGCGACTGATGATTCCTGCCAATGTGAGCTATGAAAAGATCCGAGCAGAATTCGACGAGGGTAAATTGAGGATCGTCATGCCTTTCAACGAACTGGCCAACGGCTACCACCGTGATGTGGATATTGTGAGGAAATATTAAACTAGATCGTCATACCGGTTTTTGATGACATAAATATCCGAAGGATGTCATCAAAATACCGGTATCTCCTTCGACGATCTTTATAATTCTAAAAAACCTGCAGCGTAAGTCTTCTGAAGTATAACTTGAGCCACATAATAATCACAAGTCACTGACTTGTTTCCCTTGAAGGATGGTTAAAAACCTCTAATAAAGGGTTTTTTGAAATTGCTAAAAAACACATGGAATCCGGAATTCGAGAATTGTCAACCTGGAAAAGCTTACCTCCGAAGAAAGTACCCGGTTGGTTAGAAGCCGCAGTTCGATTTCATTCGAGCCAAATGGATGTTCCTAATAAAGTGGTTACAATTGATTGCGATGGACTTGATTCTGAATTAAAGTTTCATTGCGCTCTGGGAGAGGCAGTAAATGGCCCCGGTGGGTATTTTGGGAGAGGACTAGATGGGCTATCTGATTGTTTTTGTGGAGGGTTCGGAGTAATAGGCAAATTCACTTTGAATTGGTTAAACCATGAGGTTTATAAAAATCGATTTCCCGAATATTTTGATTCGATTGTAGAGGTATTCAAATCAAGGAATATGACGCTCAATTTGGGCTAGATATAATAGCTGGCTTAAGTCTTCGCGACCCGGTCTTCCTTAGGATGGACTTGAGTCTCAGAATAATCACAAGTCTCTGACTTGTTTCCCGATACTAAACCTTCTTTTTTATCCCATTCCATTGCAATAGTTCCTGGAATGAAATAGCATTGAACTGTCCGCCTGCTGCGAGGCATGGCTTCAACTATTGAATACAATTGGCAGTTCTCAACATCATACCACTCATTGGAGGCATCCTGGCCCTATTACTTGGGTTGCAGGTCATGCTAAACCGCAGCCAAAACAAGCAATCACGGTGGGTACTGGGTGTGATCGTTTTGTTGAATGCTCACAACCTCTTCGAGTCCTATTTATATTATAACGGCTGGGAATGGCCTGGTCAGGGCCTTTCGTACCTGCATTACCACCTGATCGGATTCCTGTTTCTGCTTTACAGCTATTACCTGTTTCGAATAGAAGTCAGGATCAAATTCTGGTTTTTCTTCATTATTGGGTTTACCTTCCTTCGGCTGATCGCCTTATCGTATCTCGAAGAAGACACCCTGGATACGGCCACTTCATTTACTCCAGAGATCATCGCGCTTACGCTGGATAATTTGCTTTCCATTCTGTTGAACATGGGTCTGCTGATCCTGGCATATTCGAAAATCAGACGCATCAAACTCACGGTAAATCCTAATCCTCAGGAGCAAGCCAATTATTCCTGGGTCAAAAGCCTACTTCTGGTTGCGATCATACTGTATGTCGCCGTTTTTTTACTCAATGTGGTTGCGGCGCTCGATGAAGAATGGCTGATCTACTTCAAAATAGAATCGGTGATCAACAGTGTGTTTTCTCTTGCATTGGTATTTGCCAGTATGCGCATTCCTGTTTTTTCAATTCATGGCGATTTTCAGGACCTGGATCCTGTCAGCAAAAAGAAATACCTCAAATCCTCTTTGTCCGGTGAGGGTTCAAGCAAACTGTGGCAGGATATCCAACGGATCATGCAGGAGGAGAAGCCTTATTTGAATGCGGAATATCGCCTCAGTGATTTGGCTCAGCGTGTGGACCGATCCGTGCATCACGTTTCCCAAACCATCAATGAACAAGAAAGCATCGGTTTTTCGGATTTCATCAGTCATCTGCGGGTCGACGAAGCAAAAGCGCTGCTGGATGCAGGACGTGCCAGTGAAGTGACCATACTCGCCGTTTCTCTGGAAGCCGGTTTCAATAGTAAAACGGCATTTTATAGTGCTTTTAAGAAAGTAGTAGGGAAGTCTCCGTCGGCCTATTTGAAGGAAAAACGTTGAATTTCTCTTAGCAATTACTTACCTCATTCGATGAAAACAGTCTTAAAAATTCTCGTCCTCTGCCTTCTTTTATCCTGTGGGAAGAAAAATCAAGCATCGAATTTTAAAAAGATGCAGCTAAGGGTAATTTCCAACTATGGAGCGTATGAAATGTTGGTGTCAGATAGCGTCTCTTTAGAACAAGTTCGAAGTAAAATGGTCGATTTGGACTGGAATAGTTTTCATCAGGTAGTATTAGAACAGGAGAATGGTGACTGGATCGAAGTTGGAGGAAATCTGTTGGATGATGGTCTTTCTGCGATGTATCAAGAAGCCGGAAGACAGTATGAAATAAGACAAACCCCAAAGTCAGTTGATCAATTGACCGAAATATTGCTGTCTTATCTCCGAGGAGATAACAAATTCAGGGAGGATCACAAATTTCATTAAGTAATTGAGTTCCGTATAATACCTGAAAGAATGGAATGTCCCGTCTGCTATTTTGAAGAGGGCCGAAGGGGTATTCATCAAAGTACTCCTATGGATGGGAGCTATTCAAAAAGGAATTACACGGTATAATTCCATTCCCTCATTCCGCCCTCGAAGTTGAAAAGTACCTAAGGGTTGGAATTCATATGCGTCATTTTGTTTCAATGACCGAGTAAAGTCACCTGATGCTAAAAGGTCAACACCATGATCATTGCACAAACTTTGGATGCGGGCAGTGGTATTTAGTGTATCACCTGTAAAAACAATTTCCTTCTTAAGTAAACCAATTTCTCCAGTGGTCACATTTCCAAAATGAACACCCGCCTTAAACGTAGGAATAAGGCCATATTTATCCTGATACTTCGGTTGTAGACTTATTAAAACATCCTTCATCTTAAAAAAACAGTCTAACGCGTTGGTAGTGACCCCCTTATTGGTTTTCCAGGAAATTACGATTTCATCTCCTACATACTGGTATATTTCTCCGTCGTGAATAAGGATGGGATCGGAAATGTCTTCGTAATATTCTTTTAGCATTTGAAAGTACTTGATGTGACCCAGTTGTTCCGCATGCGTCGTGGAAGACTTCATGTCAAGAAACATAAATACCCTTTGCTCCGAGGTAGGTTGGTGATATTTTCCGGTGAAAAAACTGAGAGAGATGGAATGACCCATGTTATCACTCACTTCCTTATAGAACAGGCTGAAGATGATTGCCAGACCGTAATAACAAATGATAGTCCAGAACACAAAATTGGTAAAGAAGGATCTTAAAAAATTCCAGACTGTCGAGCTAAAGATTCCTACGTTTTGGCTAGTAGCATGTCCCAGGCTGATGATGATTACCGAGGCCAGAATAATCGTCAAAGTGTAAACGAACGATTTGAAAATAATTTTTTCATAAAAACGTCTGTTTCTAAACCAATTGTTGATGTAGAAGACATCAAATGATCCGATCAGAAGCCCAATCGCAAGAGAGGTGAGTACAGATATTAAAATATTAGAGTCGAAAGGATTTCCAGTGGATGGATAAACTGGATAATCTCCCAAAATTCCTTTTTCCAGGATGACATGTACCGCACTAAAAATGGCGGGAATGATTCCAAAAGGAAGGATCTGGAATAATGCTCTTTTTTGTTTAGCGGATATCAAACAATGAATACTCTAAGGGGGCTAAATCAATTAATTAAACTTTCTACGAAAGATATAAAGTTTAATGCTAGGAAAGGGTTTCTTCTTTAATCGAAGCTATCTAATAGTTCATCCACTGGCTTAGACCTTCCGTAGGCTGACTTGAGCCACAGAATAATAACAAGTCTCCGACTTGTCAAAAACCCAATGCCATCACTCATGTAGTATTTAGTATCTTTCAAAAAGCATCTCAGGAAACCCTTTAGTAGTTACCAATGAAAACAGAATCGACAATCATCCAAACGGCAGAATTCAATCCGAAGATCAAAGGCTATTTTTTAGTGTACGTGGCCTTTTTCTTAACCATTTCTGTCGCTGGTATTCCTTTATTGATTTTCTGGTTTTTGGGTATTGGGCAATACATGGGCAGACGGTTTTATAAAGGCTTAAAGTGCGAGCTGACGACAAGACACCTGAAGTTCAAAAAGGGGGTCCTGTTCAAAGTCGATAAAACGATTCCGCTGGAAAACATTCAGGACCTCACGTTCATTCAAAATCCCTTGTTGAATGTCTTTGACCTCCGCATCCTGAAAATCGAAACCGCGGGACAAAGTAATCCGCAAGGAAGTGACATGAAACTGGTAGGAATTGTCGATACGGAGAGCTTCAAGGAAAAGGTCTTGCTCCAAAGGGAATTACTAAAGAACGAAGAACGATCGGAAAGACCCTCTGCAACCAACAATGAACAAGTCATTGGTCTCTTGACTGAGATTAGGGATCTATTGAAGGAGAGATGAATAGGAGATAAAAGTGAATAACCTCAATTTTTGTCCGTCATTCCGGTCGGAACCTAGTGGAGTACCGCCAGGCGGCCCTACGGAATCTCATCAAATGGAACAACTACCTAAAATCGATAAGGTTATGGCAGATCAATTTTATCCGCTGTAAAATTCTATGCTGATATACAGATCGCCGGAAAGACGGAAAAAGAAACTGGCTTAAGTCTTCGTGACTGGCGCGACCTGGTCTGGCGCGACCCGGCCTTCCAGAGGTTGACTTGAGCCGCATATTAAAAACACGTTTCTGACTTTTTCGCGGTTTCCCGATAAATCAGGATAATTTTCTTGCCTCCACAATTGTCCCAAATTATAGGGAAGGAAGCTTTTGACTTACATGGAACCAAGATTTGCTTGAAAGTTCAAAGTAAATCACATGCAAGATCTAATAGCAAAAGCAGAAGAAAACGTCGGATGGGTCATGCTCGTCATTTTTCTATTTTCCATGGGGCTAGCCATCGTGGAGTTCATTTGGGAATGGCGACAAAAGAAACTCACCAGGTGGCGATTGAAGGAAATGCTTTCCAGCTTCATGGTGTTCATTCCTGCAGAACTCACTCAAAAGGCCGCCAACACCATATTCATTGGTAGCTTCTTTGTGCTCTATAACATCATTCCGTGGCACATTCCGGTCAATGGGTGGTCAGTAATAGCCGCCATACTGGTTATTGACTTTCTTTATTATTGGGAACATCGCTGGGAACACGAGATCCGCATCCTTTGGAGTTATCATTCCATTCATCATAGCTCCCCGATCTACAATTACACCACTGCATTGCGTGTATCCTTCATCGACAATTTCGTTACCTGGGTATTTTACCTGCCTGCCATTTTGATGGGTTTCCATCCCGTGATCGTCTTATTGGCCATTGCTTTCATTTTGGGTTACCAGTTTTGGATCCATACGGAACTCATCAGGTCCATGCCTGGCTGGTTTGAGTTTCTGTTCAACAGTCCTTCGCATCACCGGGTTCACCACGGCTCTGATGACATCTATCTCGACAAAAACTATGGCGCACTGCTCATCATTTGGGATCGGATGTTTGGCACCTTTCAAAAAGAGCTCCATCGTCCTACTTACGGATTGACGACTCCCATCGATACCATCAATCCGGTCAATGTGCACCTGTATGAGTACAAAGGCATTTTGAAGGATCTTCGAAAAGCACGCAACTTCAAAGAAGTCCTGGGTTACCTGTTTAAGAAGCCCGGCTGGAAACCCTCTAAATCAGCCACACTTCAAAAAGCATAGGGGCATGCAGACCTTCAAGGAATTGCTCACTGATTATCGGTGGGAACTAGCATTTGTTTTGTTTTTGATCTTGTTGGAGGCAGGGCTTTCAGTCCTGTTTCCGCTTTTTATTGGCTACGCGGTGGACGATGCAGTGAATCAGCAGTATCAAGGAGCAATACTCCTAAGCGGCTTAGGGTTAGCCACTTTGATCATTGGAGCCGGGAAAAGGTTTTTTGATTCTCGGGTTTACGCAAGAATCTACCAGGAATTGGGATTAACAATTGGAGCAAAACCAAAAGAACCTGTATCAAAACGATCGGCACATCTCGGGTTTTTGAGTGAAGCCGTGGAATTTTTTGAAAATTCACTTCCGGAGATCATCAATGGGCTCATTGCTTTAGTAGGGACGATTCTCCTCATTGGTTCCATGAATCAAACGGTCTTCATCGGGTGTATGGTTTCAATGATTTTGGTCATCATTGTGTATGGTGCAAGTCAGAAATACACTTTGAAGTACCACACTTCCTACAATGAGGAATTAGAAAATAGAGTAGACGTTTTGTCCCAAAACAGTCCCATCTCACTGAATTGGCACCTGCGTAAGGTCATGAAATGGAATATTAGGTTGTCCGACCTGGAAACCATCAATTTTTCCATCGTATGGCTGATCATGATCAGCTTTCTGGTGTTATCCATCTTCAATTCGGTAGATGGATCAGCGATGGGTCATGGAACCCTATTTGCACTAATTCTCTATTTGTTTCAATACATCGAGCAGGTCATGACTATGCCCATGTTTTATCAGGAAGGCATCCGGTTGTCGGAAATCCTACGGAGATTAAACAAGGGTTCTATTTCCGTTCAAGCCTGATCTTATATCCCTCATTTGTCTTTGATAGCACTTTCACTGTAAATGGCATGCCTTCAGAAAGTTCGTCCCCCACAATTAATGGAGCTTCCCAGGTCTCTGACAGTCTTTGCTTCATGACCTTGATAGGCAGTGAATGTGTCTTAATTTTGGTGTCCACGTGATAAATAAGTACACCTTCCGTGTAATCTGGATGAGGCTTTTCAGGCACTTCAATACAATAGAAACTAGTTTGATAAATACCGGATGTATACTCAGGAATGATGATCAGAGAAAATCCATTCCCTTTTTCATGCCGCAAGACCTCTCCCTCCCAGGATGACTCATGCAAGTATTTCATCTTCGTTTCCGATAACCAACCTAAATAGTATAATTCCCACAAAAGGAAGCGCATTGATCCAAGATCTGCCATGAGACTCCAGCCCCCAACCGCATTGGTATGCATAACTTTAGGATCATCATTATTCCTGTTTTCATAGTACAGATCAGGTAAGCCAAAAACATGTCCATACTCATGGATCATCGTACGATGATAATTGGGGTCTTTATAGACACCATTGCCAATTGAAATATTGGTTAAATACTGCGTTTTTTCATTGATGGAATAGCTTGATCCGGATACAGATGCCCTTACGTAATTGGGAATCTCTGGGAAGATGGTATGAGTGACGTCTAAATCAGAAAAATCAGTTTCCGTGTTCTGGCTCATGACTGTTTTTTTAATTTCGGGCCCGTTTGGCGCTTTGTCTATTACTTGTACCATTCTAGGATGACGCTTCCAGGATTTGCGGTAAACCATAGGAGCGAAATGCACAGTGCCTTTATTCCATTGATCGTAGAAAGCCTGAACCGAGTCCACTTTGGTTTCGGGGAAAATATCTTTTCCGGGGTACTCTTGGTAGTCCACGTAAAAAGTAGCAGCCCTGATCGTATCTAGGTCTTTTCTTCCTTTAAAGCTCTTGATTCCTTTGTGAAAAAAGGTTCCGGGCTTTGTATCAACCACTCTTCTATTCAGTTTATACTTTTTTGTTAAATAGTCGTGTACTTTCGAAATTTCCTGATCGGTTAGCGACTGATTGTATATCAAAATTTCAAAGATATTTCCAGCGAATCCACGCCTGAGTCCCGACCCGATCAACAAAGTATCCAATTGGTGCATAGGATACGGGTCAGCCAATGATTGAAACAACTTTTGATGCCCCATCCAACTTGTCGTACCTATCAAAGTATCCAGGCGAACGGTCAATATTTTTCTCTGATAATGATCTCCGGGTATCGCTTGATAAAAGTTGGTATAGCGCTCTTTACCCAGGTCCTCCTGTCGTCGATCATGGATTATCTGGAGGCTATTGGTACTTAATTTCTTACTTTTTTCCGAGTACCCATAAACCAATCGTGCATCTCCATCCTGCATGCCTGGCCCCAATCCATTGGCGGTGACTCCTGCATTGGAGATGAAATTTCCGTGGGGGGTTCCTTCAGGAATATCCTTACTAGGTTGATGAACCACGAAAATTGTGAAATTGGAATGATTGAGAAATGGAGTGGCAACTACCATACTCTGAGGGAGCATGTATTGCAAAGATTCCCTGTTGCTACTCGCAGGTGTTACTCTTTTTACACCGAAACTCAAAGAAGCTGTAGCAGACGCATCTTTCATCAATCCAGGTCGAAAATTGCTACGGTTCAGCACAGCAGATGCATGGTTTCCATTCCCTGACTGATCTGCCCAACGATCAACATAGTCGATGATTCCTGCAGGTGGTATAATCCCCCCACGTTCAACAAACATTTGCGCTCTTGCATTCAGCGGAGACGTTTGCAAACCCGTGTCTGCCTTGAGCCAAAGTTTCATGTGATCGGCTGGAATATCAATTCCCATTTTTACCAAGGAAGCCAAGAGTGCTGGGTTAGCCTTGTCCTCGCTGGGATTCGTTTTCTCAGGAGCCTTTTGAATAGACGAGGGCAGTGGTGGTAATTCCAGCAAAATCGGTTGATAATTATCGGGTGCTTCTCTTGTTAGCAATGTGGGGTCTTCCAATTGATTAGGAATCTTTTCTCCCAAACGATACTGACCCATGAGTGAATGCTGAATCTCGGTAATTTGGTCCTGGCTCAATGCGCGATCATAGATCAGTATTTCAGAGATAAGTCCAGTAAAATAGTGATCCCTTGTTTTATATCCGCCGATTGCCAAGTGCCGTAAGGCGATCAAATGTTCCTTATCCTGATCAGTGTTTCCTGAGCCAATCATCTCATCATTAACAAACACACGTCGCCCTTCCTGAGCGCTATGACTGAAGGTCATCAAAGTAGCTTTATTGGTATGGTGGCCATAGAGGTGAGCATCCAATTTATTCTCCCCGTGATATTGCGATGCTTTCCCCATATGATACCCAAAGCTTAATCCTTGATTACTGAGAGCTTCACCTCCGGTTAAGAGGAAGTTATTTTTGAGTTTTCGGTGATAATGATGCACCACGAACATGGTGTAATCCTTTCCTACTAGGAAAGAACCTTCTGTTTTCAAATAAGACTTGGAAAAATAAAGTGCGGGCTGGTTGTTGAGTCCTTGCGCTAAGTAAAGTGGTGAATATTGCCAATGTCTTTGATTCACATGACGATCATTGCCAGAAAGATCCTGCCATGAGGACACCCGGCCTTGGGTCACGTTCACGCCTGAATCTGCTCTCATCCAGAGCGCTAACCCTTCTTTAGGGATTTCGGCAAAGGTGATCGAATCACCATTATCGGCTTCTTTTCGATATTGCTCAGCCTCTTCTTCCCACACGACAGGTGTGGATCCATTTCTAGCCATTTCTTTGTCATCCACCACCAATGATGCGTCACCCAGTACCTCGTAAACACCCACACATTCACCGCTTTTGTCTTTGAGCATGAACCGATTGCCAATGACATGGTTAAATGTTTTTGATTCCGACGGAGGGATCACAAGAAATGGCCTTCCGGTTTTTCCTACCTCCGATCTCACGACATGAAGGGCTAATGGACCTTCGGTCTTATTTGTCATGGTGATTGCTCTACTCAGATTCAATGGCTCGAACTCCTCGTTACTGTAGGCACAATCAATCTTTAGGATGTCTTTACCTGTTGCCGGGTCTTGCCTGGCAATTTCCTTCAAAAACTTACTTTTGGATAACTCGACTTTGATATCGCCTATCTCATCATCGTTTATTCGCAAGGCTTGTATGCATGCTTCTGATCGAAAGTCTTTGATACACAAAGTAGCATTATTGAATACAAGTCCAATTTGAGACTTGCCAGCACGAATGATAAAAATATCAAACTCTTCCTGCTCGCCATTTTTGTAAACCAGTTTTACCGTCCTATTTGTTTTGTTGACAATGGTAATGGAGCGTTGGGACGTTCCGAAATAAGCTCTTTCCTGGTAATAAGCTTCACAAGAAATCTCTTCAAAAGACTGAGCAAGAGTGATTGAACACAACATGATCGTCAGAAGAAGAAGCAGTTCTTTTTTACACATATCCGTTGATCTCCCATTATGTTTATCGCTGTGTAAATTAAGTCGTATACGACAGATTCTTCCTAAATCTCAGCCCATCGAAATACACTATCAATGTGAACAAATGCTTATTTGCTACAGAGGTGTAAATCTACGGATCGGGGATAGTGGTAGCTAGAAATACCGTGAAACACGGATAGTCCCGGGTCGATCAATGATGGAATTTTGTTCAAAGCATTTTTAATCATGAACAGACCCGCCCTATCAATTTTGCTCTCCCTGCTGATTTGCCTGGGAGCCAGCGCCCAACTCAAGATCAAAAAGCCCAAAATCAAGAAGCCAAAGAAACTCAACATCATGGAAGGCATCGGCAACATGACCGGTAACCTGATGACAGGAAAAACCGACCAATTAGGAAATGTTTCCGTGAAGATCAATTACGTCAGTGGCATGTACTCTCCGGACATAAAAACCACGGAAGGAAAATACATTCCCGATGATGTACTTGAAGGAGATCACCTGGTGTATGCTTCTTTTTTCAAACAAGAAGGCATGGGACTGCTGGAACTAAAAAATGGTACAGTCATGGTCAATGGCGAAGCAACCACTTACCATGGCTTGGGTTCCTACGGTTATTATTTCAATTCCCTGCCGAATGAACCTGTACAACTGCAGTTCCAATCAGAAAATGGCGATCAGGCTTCCTTCAGGCTTTATCCCACGGAAGGCATTGAGATCCTCAGTGTCAATGGAGAAACGGCGCTGCCAATCCTGGACCTGGACAAGGACATTGAAGTGGAATATTACAATCCTCTGGGCACAGAAGGCACAACAGTAAAGGTGTCACTATTGACGAAGGTCATGGGTGTCCGTGCATTCAATCACTTTGCGGACTTTAAAGTGAAGGAAACTGGCAATGTGAAGGTGACCATACCCAAAGAGGCGCTGGCCAATCCGGAAATCGCCGGCCAATTGGATGTCGGGAATTTCGATCAGGGAGAAAACTACCTGGTCATGGAACGCGAGGTACTGACCGCCAGAGATGAATTTGATGAACATCAGGATCCGGGGGTAATTCCTTCGTTGGAAATCTTTTCACGGAGCTACGCAAGTTTTCCGGTGATCGTGAAAGGCAAGCAGGAAGATGGCCTGATGGTGAGCCTGAAAGTGCGTGGGCAGACCGAAGATAAAACCTTGCGTTATGACTTTTATAAGCCCAATGCAAACACCGGAATCCCTTTTTCTAAGGCTTCAAAGTTTGGGTTGGCTTCATTTACCATGGAAGCACGGACTTTCAGCCAGGAAACCGATGAGTCGACTTCTTCCTGGACGGTAGGCGGAACGCGATATACGCAAACCACGACGACCACTACTACCTTGGATTTCCCGGAACTGCCTGAAGCTTACTGGGAACAGACCATGGATCAGATCTATCAGGAAGTGGTGACTTTTTTCAAGACAGAATACAATGTTGATTTTGTACCGGTAGAGGATGTGACCAGTTCAGCGAATTATCAGACACTCTTTCCTCCCAAGGAAAAGATCAACGACAAGATCGTCAGACGTTCTTATAAAAACACCAGCCGTACCAGACCTCAGAGTTTTAGTGAAATCTTTGGTGGAGTGAGCAGCAATCAGACGGCCGATAACCCTCGTGTGAATCTGATGAAAGAGGCCGGGGATGTGGACGGTATGTTGTCCATGCACTTGTCGTTGGTCATATCAGCAAATAAGGAAGGAAACATTGTCATGCTGCCTTCATTATCCCTTTCCATTGCCGGCCGAGACGAATCTCGGGATGACAAAGAAGGCAAATACCTGGATGGCATGGTACAAAGAAAAGTAGGAGAACCTTATAATGAAGAACTCCTGAAATCCAACCCTGATGAATTACTACGGGTTTGTAGCGTATCACAATTGCTGCATGCCGCAAAATCAGGGATCGCTACTTTAAGAGCGAAAGAAGTAGAAATGGGATACGATCGTATATGGAGCATTGGGGAGTAGTATGATATATATAAATCTTCCATTGTCTTTGATAGAGAATTAGAAGGTTCTGTCAGATTGAGCC
The DNA here is from genome assembly GCA_033344775.1 of Cytophagales bacterium. NCBI lineage: Bacteria > Pseudomonadati > Bacteroidota > Cytophagia > Cytophagales > Cytophagales bacterium. The sequence continues at coordinate 375,972 of JAWPMT010000006.1, forward strand.
CGTCGAAATCGACCTAAATAGTGCACCTGCCTGCCGGCAAGGCATGGCTTCGACAGGCTCAGTGTGACATACTTTGTAATTATGACAAAGTAAGATTTGAAGATCATAAATCATCTAAAAGGGATTGATACTCTGCCAGGTTCGGGTCTGATTGTTCTCTGGCAAAATCGATCGCTTTTCGAAAGTTGGCTTTGGCCAACTTTTTTTTGTTGATGCCCTGGTAAGCCTGACCAAGTCCTGCATACATCGCAGCCGTAAAGCGGTCATCAGGATAGTCATTCAGGCCTTTTGTGAAGTGATCAATGGCGGGTTGATGTGCTTCATATTTTAGATAGAACTGGGCCAGTCGATTTTGCCAGTATGAGGAAGCGTACCGCCTTGTTTCCAATACTTCTGAAAATTCCTTCATGAAAAACTGGAAAGACTCGAAATTGTCCCGTTTCCAGGAAAGCCAGATCAACGTGTTTTTGGTCGCATCATCAATGTTAGGATCAAGTTCGAAACGTTCCCCTCGTTCTTTAAAATACTGCTCCAGATATGGAAGCCCTCCTTGTTCATGGAAATCCGAAATGCCAGCATAATCCTTGGAAGCGTAGTTGTGATAGAAGTGCCTCAACCCGAAATACATCGCATGATACGCCAGGGTTTCGTGCACTTCGGAATTGATCAATTGATATCTCCAATTGAGGTGTTCCAATTCATTGGCTTCCAGCGTTGCAACCATTCGTTTGGAATGATCAATGGTATAAATGTCTTTTTCACTGTTCGCAATGTAGGCGTATCGTTTTTGGCCCTCCGCTTTTCGAAAGTTGGTGAGCATTTCCTCAGTGACATATCCTCCATTGGAGTGGATGAAGCCATCAAAAGCCGGGTTTTCACGAAATAGCAACTCTGATACCATAAAAGAGGCTTGTTCCCAGCCGAAAACAACACTTTCTTTTTCTTTAATGCGGTAATTTTCGTTGATATAAGTGGGTAATTCCGTTCCTACGAATGTCACGACCTCTTCCCAGGAAGCATTGAATAAGCTATCCCGATAAGGGCGGTGCTGGAAATCGACCCCCACCACAATCATCTTGGGGAGGATTTTGTCACCACGTATGGTCTTCTGAATAGAAACGCCATTGAAAAAATACCAATGTGCGTCAATCACATAAAGTACAGGATAGCTTTTTTCTGTTGCGCCGTAATCATCAGGTACATATACCTGAATGGATTGATCTATTTTGAGCGCTTTTGAAGGAATCTTTAGCGTTTGCCAAGGCGCCTGCTGAGCAGTACCGGAAATAAAAACGGACAAAAAAAGTAGTGCGAAAAAGTAGCGAGACATCATTGGTTGGTTATTGATAGACTTAACTACGTTATTGAGGCGCTTTGGAGATTCATTCAGGTAATCGTTAACAAACCATTAACGTTTTTGAACCCTTTTCAAGATCAGCCCCTAATTTTGTCCTGTGGAAGAAATACTCATCAAAGAACTCTGGGCTGCTAGTACTGACCTCAAAGCTTGTCGAGTCATTTTGAAAGACGAACCTTTCCCGCGGGTAATTCATCCCTATGGTGTTTGCAAAACCTCGCGCGGTAAAATTGTAGTAGTTTGTAAACAAACAGCCGGGTTTACCAAAGCTGGCCGAACAGCAGGATATAGAAATCTGGGTATGCTCAAATTTCAGGAGGTTGAAATGCTGGAGGAATCTTTTGAACCTGCATCGGATTTCAACCCTGAGGATCCACAGTACGGCGAATGGATTTACCACATCTAGGCCATATTACCCCGACCATCAACATCCATTGAATATTATTCGCATATCGTATTAACTTTAGTAGATGCGAACTTCCGTCTTACTTCTCTTTATCCTTTTTGCAAGCACGCTTTCCGCCCAATCCCTGATCGGTGCCTGGGAATTCGAAGAAACCACAGATACGGGACAGAAGCTTACTGTAACTGTTATTTTAACTGAAAGTCATCAGGTAGCCACCTGGTATGATGCCGAAACAGGTGCTTTTGTTAAAACCAATGGTGGGTTTTGGTCCATGGATGGAAATACCGTGACTGAAGTGATTGAATTCGACTCAGAAAACAATGAACGAGTCGGGAGTGAAGTTTCATTCGAAGTAGAATGGGATGGGGATAATAAAATGCGGATTTTGGGCCGAGAAACATGGCTTACACGAATTGATGATGGCGCAACACCCGGCGCATTAGCCGGGGCCTGGCTCATGTCCGGCAGAAAAAGAAATGGCGAGGGTGATGTACAGTCCCGAGATACCTCACGCCCTCGGAAAACCATGAAGATACTTTCCGGAACGCGCTTCCAATGGATCGCTTACAATACCGAGACCAAGGAATTCAAGGGAGCGGGTGGTGGAAACTATACAACAATTGATGGCCGATACACGGAAAATATCGAGTTCTTTTCAAGAGATGATTCTCGTGTGGGCGCCTCACTTCCTTTTAATTATGAGCTGGTGGATGGTGCCTGGCATCACTCTGGCAAAAGCAGCAAAGGTGCTCCCATTTATGAAGTGTGGTCGTTGAGAAACAATTGAATGAAATCCCTTTTTGCATCACAGTGACTGATTTCAGAAAACCCGAATTCTGAAATCATCGGTCGTAGTATTTGTAGTGAATGAGTAGATAAGAAACTATATCAGGTCATTTTTTATTAATTCCTGAAAGGTTAATTTTCCGATTTACAAAATGCTAATGACATGCCACTTCGTATTGCTACCGTACTTTCCTGCCTTTTTGTTTCACAACTCCTTTTCGCACAATCATCGTATGAGAAGGCATTTCAAAACTTTGATATAGCCGATTCCCTTTCTGAGCATTCGGAAAAATTTGACCGGGTACACGATCTCCTCGACCAGGCGAGGACCAGCTTTTCAGCCATGGATAGCATGAAGATGGTTTTTCAGTGTGACTTTCTGAAGGTAAAAGCCCTTTTCACTGCCGGAGAGCTTGAAGCATGTATTTCCATCAGTAAAGAAGCTCAGGAGATAATCACCGATGGTCCCCACGATACTTTAAGAAGTTATCACCAATACTACCGAGGAATGAGTCACTTTAACGCTCGTCAGTACGTACAGGCAGGTGAGGAGCTTTCGAAATTAGAAGCCATCATGCAAACTCCAGTGGAAGACCAAAAATTCAGGATCGAATCGAAGCGGTATTTTGCGATGACTCAGACTTTCTTACAACAATATGATGAAGTAGCCGCAGGATATCTGGATGCAATGGAGCTCTTGGGGCAATTACCGGATTCCAAATACAAAGTGGAGACCAGCATAAAGGTTTTGGACAAATTAGCGACTAATTACATGCAAATTGGTGCCACCGATAAGGGATTCTCCGCGTTACAAGAGGCGCTTTCGCTGAATAGCAAGTTTGAGGAGTTTTACAGTCCTGCTACGGAAGCTTTGATTTTGAATACTTACGGAGCTACCTATATCAGCCTTGGTTTCCGTGCAAAAGCCCGGGAATACTTTTTACAATCACTGGAATTGAATAATGAGGATTTCAATGTCTGGAATAACCTGGCCATTACTTACAAGCATGAACAGAATTATGAAGAAGCAGTTTCTATTTACAAAGAATTGCTGGGCAGAGACCTGAATCAAAGACAGTTTGCCCTGATCAGGAATAACCTGGGAAGTGCTTATGTAGAAATGGGGGAATACCAGAAAGCGCTGGAATATTTAAATGAAGCCGAGCAAATGAACCGGCAGCTGAACCGACGTTCTAGCCTTATTATCACACTTGCGCTCATGGGCTTAAGCTATCATAACACCAATCAATGGGATAAGGCAGAATCCAGATATCATGAAGCAAGGGAGCTCATCGGATCAAATAGTCCGGAGATTTCGTTCATGTCCAGTCAAAATTTTTGGTCCATGAAAGACACAGCCCAGGCCATCAATTACGCAAAAAAAGCGGTTTTCAAATCAGACTCTACTTTTAATTCTCGAACAGTTAGTGCTTCTCATTTCAGACAAACAATGGAAGGGCAACGATGGCTCATTGAATTATACGATCACCTTTCTCACGACCAACCGGAAGTCCACAGACAGGAAATAGTTGAATTATGCCGAAAAGCACATCAATATTTGACGTCTTTCAAAGACGCCTATCATGGCCCTGTCTTAGAAATAACCGATGAAAGCCTTTTTTTATACGAGCAGGGTATTCGCAATTCGATGCTACTTGCCAACAAAGCAGGAAGCACAGAACCGATTAGCACGGCATTTTTATTCAGTGAATGGAGTAAGTTTCAGGCACTGGGAGCTGAATTACAAATAAAGAATGAGCAATCTAAATACAATCTCCCTACAGAAATTCTGGACCTGGCAGCAGATTTGAAATCCAAGGAAAATGTGCTGAAATCCCAAATAGAAAACAGTGCAAAAGACACTGCCCGAACCGCCTTTTATTCAAAGCAATTATTCATGAACAGAAAAAGTCAGGATTCGCTTTTGAACATTATTAGGACGAACTACCCGAGGTACAATCAGCTTCGATATGGAAACAAGGTATTAAGCGCTAAGGAAATCCAGGGTAAACTTTCCCCGCATGAAGCATTCATTGAATACTTTCAGGGGGACACCACCTCTTATGTGTTTACCGTCACGAAAAGCAACCTACAGGTACAACCCATCGAATTAGATACTGATACCCTGATTGCACACTTTAGAGATTATTTCAAGCCAGAAACCTTTTCGAATGATATCACATCATTAAATGAAATTTCTCACCACATTTATCGAAGCTACGTAGCTCCTGCTTTAACACCCCTTGATCCTTCGGTTACCGAACTTATTGTTGTTCCTGATGGTAGCTTGGCCTACATTCCCTTTGACATACTATTGACCGAGAATGCTCCCGAAGCTCAAGACTGGTCCTATTTGATCCATCAGTATCAGATTCACTATGCTTATTCAGCTTCTTTGTATTTTAATGAGTTTAGCTCTTTGAGTACCAATAATGAATACCTGGCATTCGCTCCGGAATATCCCGAAAGCCCGGAAGATACGCTTTTCAATAGCCGTCTGGGTAGATTTAGAAATCAAGTAACCCCGCTGAAGCATAACAAAGCCGAAGTAGATTTTATCGGAACGCAGTTTCAGGGATTAGGCTTTTTTGGTAAAGCTGCGAATGAGGAGAATTTCAAAGAACACATTGGTCAATATGGCGTCCTTCACCTTGCCATGCATGCCGTACTTGACGATGAAGATCCCATGAATTCCAAGCTTGTTTTCACACATTCAGAAGATACCCTGGAAGATGATGTGCTTTATGCCTTTGAGATCTATAATATGCAAATTCCAAGCCAGTTAACCGTGCTCAGTGCATGCGAAACCGGTTATGGGAAGCTTGCAAAAGGAGAGGGTGCTTTAAGCCTGGCCCGTGCTTTCTCTTATGCTGGAAGCCCAAGTGTAATCATGAGTCATTGGCCGGTAGATGATCAAACCACTGCTCAATTGATGCAGCACCTCTACGAATCTTTAGCTGATGGCAAACCCAAGAGTGAGGCACTAAGAGCTGCTAAGCTCGAGTTCCTTAAAACAGCACATCCCGCTCAGCAACACCCGTTCTTCTGGGGAAGTTTTGTCGTGATGGGAGATGACACACCCATATCATTGAAAAAGAAACATGAGCCTATTTATTACGTTATTGCGAGCTTATTGATCCTGGCAATGATCACTTTTTGGGTCGTGAGAAGAAGAAAATCGCTGGCCGTTTAATGAGTACCGGAAGCCTCTAAAGTTGCCGAAAGTGTTGGATCACTTGATCAAATCCTTTGACCAGCATCGTTCCGCGGTTCATGCGATTACTCAATACAGGCTCACGCTGAATACCAATACAAGTCAACCCGGCGTTGAGGGCTGAGGTCATCCCATTAGGACTGTCTTCGAAAGCAACAATTTCTTCTTTTTGCAAGCCGAGTCCGGCCACTCCTTTGAGGTAGGGTTCGGCATGCGGCTTCACGTTTTCAACTTCATTGTGACTGACCAGCACTTGGAAGCGATCATAAAGATTGAGCCTTCTCAGGGTCAACGAAACATCTCTTCTACCACTTCCGGTCACGATTCCCAATAAGCAACCCCGTTCCTCAAAAAAATCGATCGCTTCCAGGGCATGGGGCATCAATGGAACGGCCTCTTTTTCCAACATTTCGCTGGTATGCACATCAAAAGCATTGGTTACTTCCTCTGGTGTGGTGGGCAGGTTCAATTCTTTGATAAAGTCAGGACTGCTCTTCGAAAGCGGAATACCTGCCATCTTTTGGTTGTAGTATTCCATGTCGATTTCCACGTTGAAGTCACGTTTGAATAAATCGCGGGCACTGCGAAAATGAAACGTTTCTGAATCCACAAGTGTGCCATCAAAATCGAAAAGAATTCCTTTGGGAAATTGCATGCGTTTTGTTTTTTGCGAAGCTAGGAAAAAGAAAACTGGAGAACGCTACTGATCATAAAATCATAACTTAGAAGCGTCTATATCTAATCAAAGATCATGGAGCCAATACTTAAATTTTTTGGAAAAGACCTGGAAGAGATCACAATGATGGAATGGCTGGCAAGTAAACCCGAGATACTTCAGCCGATTGCCCTCAAATGGTTCGAGATCGTCAAGTCCTGTGGTCCTGATGTGCAAGATATCTTTCACGATGGCTACCCGATTGGATGTGTAGAGGATGCCCCTTTTGCTTATGTCAATGCCTATAGCAAGCATGTCAATCTAGGATTCTTTTATGGAGCGGATCTTCCCGACGAAAAAGGAGTCTTAGAAGGCTCTGGCAAACGAATGCGACACATCAAACTTAGGCCGGGCGAAGAACAAGATGAATCGTACATCAAATTATTGATCAATGTGGCCTATGCCGATATCAAGGAAAGATTGGTCCTTGAAAATCGCGGCTGAGATAAACAAAAAAGGTGCCTTGATCAGGCACCCTCTGTTATTTTCTAAAAGTTCTTGCTTAAATCGGAACGTTCACGTGTCTTTCGGCGTGATACGATGATCGTACCAATGGTCCGGACTCCACGTATTTCAAGCCTCTTTTCAGGCCTTCTTCCTTATACGCTTCAAATTGATCCGGGTGAATGAACTCAGCCACTTCGATGTGCATTTTGGTCGGCTGCAGGTATTGTCCCAGTGTAAGGATATCCAGTCCATTTTCCACCAGGTCATCCATGGCCTTGTGTACTTCATCCTGCGTTTCTCCCAATCCTAGCATAATACCTGATTTGGTGCGCATTCCGGCATCTTTGGTACGCTGAGTTTGTTCCAGACTTCTGGCATATTTCGCTTGTGGACGTACCCTTCTGTAAAGTCGCTCTACCGTTTCCATGTTATGGGAAACTACTTCCTGACCGGGCTCAATCATTCTCGCCAGTGCTTCCCATTTGCCTTTCACATCGGGGATCAGCGTTTCAATGGTGGTTTCAGGGCTTAGTTCCTTCACATTGGCTACAGTTTGGTACCATATCTCTGCTCCGCGATCTTTCAATTCGTCACGGTTGACACTGGTGATCACCGCATGCTTTACACCCATGGTTTTGATGGCTTCTGCCACTCGCATGGGCTCTTCCTGATCATATTCCGGTGGTCTCCCTGTCGCTACAGCGCAGAATGTACAGCTTCTGGTACACACATTACCAAGGATCATGAAGGTGGCCGTTCCGGCTCCCCAGCACTCACCCATGTTTGGGCAATTGCCACTTTCGCAGATCGTATGGAGTTTATTCTCATCGACGATCTTTCGAACTTTTCTATATTCTGGCCCAACAGGCAACTTCACTCTCAGCCAGTTTGGCTTTTTCTTCCGCACTTCCTGTGCTTCGACGGTGGGCAATTCTATCATGATTTCTTTCTGTCTATTGGATTTCCGGGGCGCTATTTTCTGGAGCCCCAAAATAAGGTAAAGAATCCCGAAGTATACAGGGCACTGTTATTCTGTGTAGGCACAAGAATGATTTCCCTGGTAAATACTTCAGCTGCAAGACCGATTTCCAGCCCTGCTACATTTTTTCGAAATGTTCCGAATTCGAAAATTACGGATGCCTTTCCGTTCATTCCCGGAACGATCTTTGACTCCCCAAGTCCCTGCAACAATTTCCCGGAGCCTTGAATGGCGTTCGGACTGGTGTGTCGGTTGGGGTCGTAAATTTCACTTTCTCCTCCACTAAGTACATAATAGGGTGCTTCTAAACCAATGGACGGACCGGCAGCAGCCAATACGTTGATCTGCACACCTTGTTGAGGTGCTTTTCTGAACATGATTCTTTCTACGCCATATTGCCCCCGGAGGGCATAGAGAAAATTCTGCTTTCCAAAAATGAAAGAAGTACCAGTGGTTTGAGAAATATAGCGTTGCTCCTTTGGATGTTTCACATTAAGGATGTCGAAACTGATCGTCCGATAGGTGTTTTCTTTTGATCTTCTGGACCATTTGAGACTCAGTCCTCCGATCAACCCGGAGTTTGTATTCTTATTGATGCCCCAGGTAAATTCTCGGCTGTAATCAAATTCCTCTTCTTCGATCTGCCCCAAAGCCAGTAATGGAGACAAAAAGAGCACCATCAGAAGTTTGTGATTCAATTTTAGCATAGGAATATTCGCATTCATACTACAAACGCATTTACAAAATTAATGGTTTGATCATGCATATAAAATCACTACCTGTTTTTATCTCTATGTACCAGCCTGGCAGCAAACAAGGGTCTATTTCCTTGATCCCCAAAAAAGTGTAAAAAACGCCGAAGTATAAATTGCCCTGTTGGCATGTGTGGGTACAATGATGATTTTTCTGGAAAACGCTTCTGCTGCTAATCCCAGTTCCAGGCCTACCACATTTTTCCTAAAGGTTCCAAACTCAAAAAGCACCGATGATCTGACATTGAGTCCTGGAATCAACTTTGACTCTCCGAGCCCCTGAAAAAGACGGCCGCTACCCTGAATAGAAAATGGAGAGGTATGTAAATTTGGATCATACACCTCTGTAGAACCTCCCGCCAAGACATAGTATGGGGCTTCTATTCCCAAACTTGGCCCTCCGGCCGCATTAACATTGATCTGAACCCCCTGTTGTGAAGCTTTTCTAAAAATGATTCTTTCTATGCCATAATGACCTCTGATCGAGTACAGAAAGTTCTGTTTGCCGAAAATGAAGGAACTTCCCGTTGGCCCCTGAGGGACTCTTAATTCTTTGGGGTGCTTAACATTCAGTACGTCTAATCCGAAAGTGCGATAAGTCTGGTCTCCTGATTTACGTGCTAGTTTAAAACTGAAGCCACCAATTAAACCTGAGTTCGTGTTTTTATTGATGCCCCAGGTAAATTCTCGACTGTAACCAAATTCCTCCGTGTCAATTTGTCCTAAAACCACCATCGGCACCAAAAAGACGAGCAGTAGAAGTTTGTGATTCAATTTTAGCATAGGAATATTTGCACTCATACAAGTAACATATTTACAAACCATTGGTTGATCATGCATATAAAATCTTACTACACTGGAGATTTAAGAACTGAGGCGCAACACCTGAAGTCCGGGACCCAAATCATCACTGATGCCCCCGTGGACAACCACGGAAAAGGAGAGTCGTTTTCCCCAACCGATCTGGTGGCCGGTGCCTTGACTTCCTGCATGATGACCATTATGGGCATTGAAGCCAACAAATTAGGGATTGATATTCGAGGGATTTCAGCTGAAACGACGAAGATCATGTCGGCAGACCCAAGGAAAATCTCCAAAATTCGCATCGCTTTCTCCTGGCCTGAATGTAACCTGAGTGAGGAACACATTCAACACCTGAAAGAAAAAGCGTTGACTTGTCCGGTAGCGTTGAGTTTATCAGCAGACCTCTCGCAAGAAGTCAGTTTCGATTTTTAATGCTGTTAAAACACTAAAACAAGGTTAGCCGTTCACTACCTTATTCAGTGATTGGTAATCGACACCAAAATGTGAGGCGTCATGAATGGACTCCCCGTTTTTGATCACTAGTACTTGTGGTGATTGATGGGGAACGCCAAACTTCTCAGCAATTTTGTTGGATATGTCTCTGAATCTTATCAGGTCCAAATAGAAAATCTCAGAGTTTTTCATCTCAGATTCATCCCAATTGCGCTCCAATCGATTGAGGGTAGCGGCACTGATCGAACAACGGGTGCTGTGTTTAAACAAGATCACTGGCTTCTCTTCAGACAAAGTGGTCACTTCATCCAGGTCCTCTACTTTTTCTAATCTATTCCAGTTCATGGCATCAATTATTCCAAATCTCTCTTTCTTTTCTGTCAAATTTCGGTTTCGAAACTTTTTTTCTAACACCTTTAGGTGCTTCAGAGTTCCGGGAAAATCCAGTCCAGAAAATGTTCCATCGCCTCATGCCATCCCGAACCGTCTCATTGGCCACCAAAACGGATCTTTTATAGCGGTAACTAGGATGCAAATTTCTTCCGGGCTTTTTCGGCTTGAGTTTGTAAGGTCCCATCCATCGGGATAGTTGGATTGACCGTGAAGACAGGTCTGGGCCATTGTAAAACCGGACATTAGACAAGAAGCTGGAAACATAGCGATTGGGAAAGATCGACTCCATCATTCTGCGCACCCTCAGGTTGAAAGACATGTAGCGACTATCTCTGGGTTTGACTTTCCATTTCACACCGAGGTAAGGTGAACTTGCATACCTTGGAATGGACGGGTTGTCTTTGCGTGTAAATGGTAACCCTTCGGAAAATCTCGGTGCGACTGGATAATCTTTTCTTGTAAATGGTTTGGGGCCACTAAACCGGGCGCGGGCCGGAATGTCCTTGCGAGTAAAAGGCTTGGGGCCGGAAAACTGTGCCAATCGCGGAAAATCTTTTATGGTAAAAGGTTTGCCTGCAGAGAAGCGAGCAGGTAAGGGGTTGTCTCTTCTCGTAAAAGGTTTTGGTCCCGAAAACTGCGCAAGAACAGGTCGGTCTTTGGCAGAAAAGGGAGAACCTAACGAAAAGCGGGGTTTCACCTTGTATCTTCCTTTGAATGGCGAACCTATAGATAGTCTCGGTGCCGTAGCCCGACGAGCATTACGAAACGGGCTGCCTGAAGCAGAGAGAGGTTTTACATTGGCAATTCTCCCACTAAACGGAATGCCTGAAGACGTGGGTGTGATCGTTTTGCCCTTGTTGGTCTTACCAAAAGACAGAAATGGGGCCGCCTTTTTTTGTTTTTTCTTGAAGAGCCGAAATTTCCTTGAAGTCCTGGAAGTTTTCAGCTTACGATCCGTATCCTCCAGTAGCTGGGCATGAAGTGCCCCTGAAAACACCATGAAAAAGGTGAATAGCAAGAGAGATATCGTAAAACGGAGTTTCAATGAGTGCTTTTGTCAAAGATTTACAATAAAAAGTACAAACTCAATAATTTTTTAGGTTACTGCATGTCTGATCAGTAGGCAAGGATTTCTTTTACCTTCTCCTTTAACCGATCTTTTGGCAAAAAATTGTTCTCCAAAGCAGCCGCGAAAGGAACGGGAGTGTCGAGACTGGCTACTCGCATCACCGGTGCGTCCAGCGACTGGAAGCAGTTTTCCATGATCCAGCTGGCGATTTCGCCTCCAATTCCCCCAGTCATACAGTCTTCATGCAGGACAATTGCTCGATTTGTTTTTTCCACCGATTGCTTTACGGTTTCCTGATCCCACGGCAACAGGGTCCGCAAATCGATGATCTCAATGCTTGCTTCTTGCTCCGCGGCATATTCCCTGGCCCAATGCACACCCATACCATACGTAACGATGGTCAGGTCTGTTCCCTCCTGTGCTATGGCCGCTTTACCAATCTCAATGTTGTAATAATCAGTAGGTACTTCGCTACTCAGTGAGCGGTAGAGGTATTTGTGCTCAAAGTACAAAACAGGATTGGAATCTGCGATGGCAGCGGTCAACAAGCCTTTGGCATCTCGAGGATTGGAAGGATAGACGATTTTCAACCCTGGTGTGTGGAAAAACCAGGCTTCATTGCTCTGCGAGTGGAACGGTCCGGCACCCACACCGGCACCGGTAGGCATGCGTACGACTACATCGGCATTTTGATTCCACCGATAGTGGACCTTTGCCAGGTTGTTCACAATTTGATTGAAGCCACAGGTCACAAAATCTGCAAATTGCATTTCAACCACCGCCTTCATGCCAGCAATACTTAACCCAAGGCCTGCACCAACGATGGCCGATTCGCACAGCGGCGTATTTCTCACTCGCTCCTTTCCGAATTTTTCCACGAAACCTTCGGTCACTTTGAATACCCCTCCATAATCCGCGATATCCTGACCCATCACCACCAAATCGGGGTGTTTTTCCATGCTTTGGAACAGACCTTCGGATATCGCGTCAACAAAACGTTTTTCTTCCGTCTTCTCGGAAGGGGCTACCGGAACGATTTCACTATTGTGATACACATCTCCCAATTCCGTTGGAATATCTCCAGCGATTGCCTCTTCAGCAAAGGCTTCCTTTACGGACTTATTGATGACTTTTCTGATTTTTTCCTTTTCTGCTTCCAATTGCTTTTCATCGATCCCTTCCTTGATCAGAAAAGCTTCATAATTTTCTATAGGGTCTTTCTTAGCCCAATGTTCCATTAATTCCTTGGGGACATATTTGGTCCCGGAAGCTTCTTCGTGGCCCCGCATACGGAAGGTACGCGCTTCAAAAATGATCGGTCGGGGGTTTTCCCTCACACTCTGGACCAACGGCTCAAGTTCATTGAGCACTTCCAGGATATTGTTGCCATCCACACTGTACGCTTCAATACCGTACGCAGGCCCTTTTACGGTGAAGGAATCAAAATTGAATTGCTCCCGGCTTGGGGTAGATAATCCATAGCCATTGTTTTCGATCACAAAAATGACCGGAAGGTTCCAGACTGAAGCCACATTGATCGATTCGTGGAAGTCGCCTTCACTGGAGCCACCATCTCCGGTAAAAACCAGCGTAGCCCGGCTTTCTTTTCGAAGCAGAGAAGATAAAGCGATCCCATCAGCGATCCCCATTTGCGGACCCAGATGGGAAATCATGCCTACAATGTTGTAGTCCTGTGTTCCAAAGTGAAAAGATCGATCTCGCCCTTTGGTAAAGCCATTGATCTTGCCCTGAAACTGGGAAAACAATCGGGTAAAAGGAACGCCGCGACTCGTGAAAACACCCAGGTTTCGGTGCATGGGTAAAATGTATTCTTCATTTTCCAGCACCAGAGCGGATCCTACAGATATGGCCTCTTGTCCTATTCCCGAAAACCATTTGCTGATTTTGCCCTGACGAAGCAAGATCAGCATTTTTTCTTCAATCAGGCGAGGGGTGACCAGCGACTTATAAATCTCCAGTAACTGGTCATCATTTCTTTCTTTTCTGTCGAAATTCATATCTGCGGGGTGAAAAAATATCGCCGCAAATCTAGTGTTTTCAGGTAGTCCTTTAAGGAAGTAGTCGGTTTTTTAGATGGTGGGGTTATTTCAGGCGCAAAAGAGATTCCGGTCTTTTTTCATCTTCTTTTGAATTTACGATGAAAAAACCCGGAATGACGCCCTCAATTTTATCATATCCCTTCTTGATCCACAAGGTAGATCATTGCCGTCATCGCTGCTGCTCCCAGAACCAGTTCCCTTTGATTGACATTCTCAAAAACATCCGCTGCGGTGTGGTGATATTTGAAGTAGCGCTGCGAATCAGGTAGCAAACCGATCAGAAAAGTACCCTGTGGTGCCAAGGGTCCTATATCTGCTCCTCCTCCAGGTTGATCGAAAGAGTGCAACTCGTATTGCGTGAAATATTTTTCACCCCAGGATTGAAGCTGCGCTTTTTGAGCATCGGTTCCCGTAGAAGTAAACCCTCTGGGCACAAAGCCTCCGCGATCTGACTCCATGGCCGCAATGTGTTTTTCGCCATGTTCCTCCACGTAATTCGCATAACCTCTGCCTCCTGCTCCTCCGTTCTCTTCGTTCATCCACATGACGGCTCTGAGGGTTCTTTTTGGCTGAATGCCTAATGCCTTGTAGGTTCTCAACACTTCAATTCCTTGTACACATCCAGCTCCATCATCGTGTGCACCTTCGCCTACATCCCAGGAATCCAGGTGGCCACCCACCGCGATAAATTCATCCGGAAACTCAGAGCCGGTCAATTGTCCTACTACATTATAAGAGAGTTTTTCACCCTGCATGCCACAATTCGTTTCCAAATAGATCTTGAGGTCATCTTGTCCTTGTAGCAATCCGCTCAACATATCCGCTTCATTTGTACTGATCGCTGCAGCAGGAATTTGGGCAATGTTTGGCTTGTATCGCAATGTTCCTGTGTGCGGGATATCATCCTGGAAGTTGGTGGCTGATCTTACGATCACGGCCTTAGCTCCATATTTAGCCGCTTCAGAAGCGCCCCAAACACGCTGGATCACAGTACCTCCATACGCACGAAAAGAATTGACCAAATTCAGGTCCGCTTTCAGGTTGAAGAAAACAATCTTTCCCTCCAGGGCTTTTCCCAGGTCTTCAACTTGCTGCATGTTTGTGACTTCCACCACTTCTGCCACCACACCTTCCGAGCCCGTGCCTACTGAGTTGCCAAGGGCAATAGGGTTCAGCGCATAAGTACCTAGTTTATTTGAATTGATGATGCGGGCAACTTCCTTCTTACCACGGACCCAATGCGGGACCATTACCGGTTGCAGGAATACTGTATCAAAACCATAACCTTTCATCAGTTGGCGGGTGTATTCTACTGCGGCGGCGGCTCTCGGTGATCCACTCAGGCGGTTTCCGATTTCTTTGGTCAGGTACCTCAGGTTTTCGTAAGCGTGACTGTTGTTCAACTGCTCCTGATAAATTTTTTGAATGGCCTCCGAATGGTCTTGCGCCATAACAGCAGTGCACAGGACTGTGCACAACATGATCAATGTGTTTTTCATAATTAACTAGGTTATTTGACTGCTGCTTCGAGCGTCTTAATGCTTCCTTTGCTGGTATCTAATTTAGCACGAACACCCACCGGAAGTGTAGCATTGTGCTCCTCATGTCCAAAAGGCAGTCCGGCCAGCACCGGCACACCCAGGTCTTCAAACTGATCTTTGAATACTTCCATCAATGAGATGGACTGCTCATAACCCCGATCGCCCGGCTTGGCATCGCAATTGGTGAAATACCCTAAAGCGATCCCTTTTACACCTTTCAAAGCGCCACTTTGCACCAATTGGGTCAACATGCGATCGACGCGATACGTGGATTCGCCAATTTCTTCGATGAATAAAATATGGCCTTCATAAGTCATCTGATACGGCGTGCCTACCAGACTCGCCAGTAGCGACAAATTGCCTCCAACCAACTGGCCTTCTGCTTCTCCTGGCACAATCACTTGTGGTTCATCCGCCTGGATTTTTATCTTTTTACCCTTCATGACCAGGTCTTCCATGTAGTCCCGGGTAAAATCATTGTAGTCTGAAGCACCAACGGGTCCATGAAACGTGACCAGTCCCGTCTTGGCATAGATAAACTGATGAAGCGCCGTAATATCCGAATAGCCCACAAGAGGCTTCGCATTCCGTTTGATCAGGTCTGCTTGGAGATTGGGTAGTAATCGGGCACTGCCATAACCTCCTCGTGCACAAATGATCGCATCTACTTCGCCATTTTCAAACATTTCATGAAGATCAGTGAGCCGCTGCGCGTCAGTGCCTGAAAGAAAACCGCGTGTAACTCGTAAATTATCAGAGTATTTGACTTTAAACCCCAGTGTTTCAATGTTTGCTAAGGTCTTTTCAAAGGCTGATCGGGTCAGAGAACTAGCCGGAGTAACCAATCCTACCGTACCTCCTTTTTTCAGTGCAGGAGGCTTGATCAATTGGTTTTCCTGAGGAAAGGCCATTACGGCACTTCCTATACCTAGTAATGACGTACTGGCTATGAATTTTCTTCTGTTCATGGATTGAGGGAAAAATTAACCCATAAATAAGCGATGCACAAAAACCGTAAGTAATTGTTCTATTCCACCGTAAGCTTGAGCAATAACTTCGATTGCTTGATCACTTTTGGATCCAGCAACATTTTGCGGTATTCACCATTGGCATACATTGCTGCCTGATCATCATAATAAGGACTAAAAGGATTACCTGATTGTCCGGTAGGCAAGATGGACCAACTGTTGTTGATCGGATCTGCCATATCCACAATTCGACGGGTGGAAGGGCCGAAAGATACCTGATGGATCAATGCATCGGAGTAGGTAAAACCAAGGTTATTGATCACCTCATTGGTCCCTGGAACCATAAATGGACCAACGTCCAGGAACTTCGCTAGTGCTGCACTCGCGGATGACATGGCATGCTTGTGTGTCAACATATGGTGATTTTCCCACCGCCATGCTTCAGGGTCTTCGCCATAAACAGGCGTAAACCGGTCCCACGAAAGATCATACGCTCTTTTGATGATGTCATCTCTGGTTTCTCGTTTATCCGTCCTGACATCATCCCACCAAACCGAATTTCGGTTTTGGATCAACGGCTCAAAGGTTCTTTTAAATAGGTGCGTTCCTCGGAAGTTATCCCACAACGTCGAATCCATTTCGTCAATCATGGCCTGGCGTAGGGTTTCATACACCCATAGTTGAAAGAACGGCGCCTGCTTGCTTTCCCGCTCGAAACTTCCAGTCCATTCACCCAGGATGAAATGTACATGTTCATCCGCATGGCCATTGACGGCATTCAGCAAGGTAGACTTCACCTTGGGCATCATCACCGCATGATGGTCCAGCATCATTTGTTTGACCTCCTCTACACTCCATAACTCTTCACTCTCGAGTATACCAACAATGCTCTCTCCTCGATCATCCGGTAAATAATAACCGGAGTAATACACACCATCGACAGGTTCCGGGTGGTTATTGGCACTGTAGGTGTATCCTCTTTTAGCATTCAGGTCGATGGGGTTTTGGCTAAAAGGTCGAACGCTATCAGGGTCGTGAAGGCCAGAGCTGCCATCACGGTAGGTTTTGGAATCTTGTTCATTTTCCCGGTAGATCAAACGACCTGAAGACCAGCGTGCATATTCTCCTTTGCTGGAACCAAACATCACGTTCAATCCAGGTCCATGGATTTTGGAAGCACCTGAAGCCGCTTCTGTCGCATTTTTGGCCGCGTTGATTTCGTAACTTGCCTCCATGCTAAAGTTTTCTTCTGCCGTGTAAACCCAGAACATGGAAACCGTTTGATCTTCTTCTTCCATCACATCTGATAAAACCGGACCATGTTTCGTCTTTCGCTTGGTGAACTTGACTGGGTCTCCGTCTTTCACCCTGATGGTCTCCGAAGCATATGCAAAAGGCTCCCATTCACCTTTGTACATGTATTGTGAATCATCATCAGGATTGATTTTTTCAAGATAGAAATCAATGTCGTCGTTCTCGAACATGGTTAGGCCTGTTGCGATTTGCGTGTTGTGCATGATCGGAGGGATCGGATCACCAGCAATAAAATATCCGTACACTTCGCCTTCCGGGTGACTCAGATGTGCTTCGTACCAGACCGATGGTTGAGCAAATCCAATGTGCGGGTCATTAGCGAGGATGGTATTTCCTGAAGCAGACAATTTTGGCCCGATAACCCAACTGTTACTGCCAATAAAAAGTGGCACATTCAGTTCATTCAACACTTTATTGGTATGTGCGCTCAATGCGGAAGATTGCCCACCATTGGTAACCGACATACGATATTCATTGGGCCGGCTGAAAACTGGGATATCTTCTATATAAGTGCTATCCAATCGGGTGTAGAGCTCTGTAAGCAAAGGATCTAATTTTTGTGCATTCGCGAAGCTGAAAGACATGTAGGTCAATACTTCGTAAATATTCTCCACCGTATACGGCTCCATGTCCATACCAAGTAGGGTATGTTCTACGGTTTTGGGACCTGTGTTCATAAAATGGTTGACTCCAGCTACATAAGCTTCGGCGATTGCCAACATTTTTCCTCCACGGAGCCTCAGATCTTCTGCGGAGGTCCGTGCATACTCGTGTGTCCCGATGGTTCTGAAATATTGATCGGTTTCTACCAGGCTTTCTCCAAATATTTCAGCAAGACGACCTCCTCCTACGCGGCGCAACAGGTCCATTTGCCACAGGCGATCCTGGGCGTGGACATAACCCAACGCACGATACGCGTCGATTTCTGTTTCAGCGTAAATGTGGGGAATGCCGTGATCTGTATAATATACTTCCACAGGAGCAGAGAGCCCACCAATGGCCAATTCACCGCGATAATCAGGGGACATAACTGCCCGGACGGAAGTGACAATCGCCGAAATGACGATGGCAATGACGATGATCGTAAACAGTATTACCCTGATGATTTTCATGAAAGTACGTTTTATTCTTTTTTAGTGAGCGGGGTTTTTCTTCCAATAACGGATCAATCCTGCTACACTCATCCAGGAAGGGTTAGCGGCCTCATATTGTTTCACACCCTGTTCGTCTACACCTTTTTCTCGCAATTGATTGGCCGTATATTCTGAAAATGCGGGTGTCATCTCCTCAGGAGATTGCAATGCCTCCCATCGGATTTTGACCCAGTTGGCCCAGTCTTTAAGCATGAAGCGCAATTCATCCATATGTGCTGCTATGTCGGTGATTTCTCCAAAATGTGTCAGATAAATGGATTTGGCACCACTTTTTTCTACGATCTTGATGGAGTTCAGCCAGTCCTCCAGGTTGATATCCGGTGGTGGGCAGGGAGGGACCACAGGTCCGTTACCGATTTTCACCCCTGCGATATCTCCGCAGAAAACCGTGTCTTCAAATTGCCATGCGATATGATGTTTGGCATGCCCAGGCGTATATAAAGATTTGAACGTTTGGTTGCCAATGGTAATTTCTTCCTCGTCTTCAGGAGTAATGATCTTTTCGGGATCGATTGACTTCATGTCTCCCCAAAGCTCATCCATTTTATCCTGATAGATGCGGCGGGCGGATTCCATGAGTATAGATGGATCTGAGAGGTGCTTTTTACCAAATGGATGCACATAGATCTTCGCCCCCTGATCGGCAAAAGCCCATGCAGCTCCAGCATGATCCAAATGGATATGCGTCAATAAGACATGCTTAATGTCCTTGGCCGTGTAGCCGTGTGAGTTTAAGGCACGTTTTAATGTTTCGTAGGTGGAATGTGGTCCTGTTTCAATTAAAACAGGTCCTTCTGATGACTCGATGAGATAGGCACCAATGGCCTCTTCTAAGCCCAGAAATTTAAGGTCGATGAGTTGGGGCATGGATCGCGAAATTCAATGGCCCAAGATAAGAATTTATACCCTAACCAATAGGCTTTTAAAGTTGTCCCAGCAAAATTTCATTGGTGTAAACCTTACGTTTCAACGCGGTTTCAGCCATTGCACATCACTTCAATTCGGCGTGTCGGAAGCAATCGACAGTATGATCATTGACCATCCCCATGGATTGCATGTAAGCATACATGATGGTTGAGCCCACAAATTTGAAACCTCGCTTTTTTAAATCTTTGCTCAGCTGGTCTGACTCGGGAGTAGTCGCCGGAACTTCTGCGGCTGTTTTCCAATTGTTCTGGATCACTTTGTGGTTCACAAATGACCAAACATATTCATCGAATGAGCCAAATTCCTTCTGTACTTCGATGAAACATCGTGCATTGGTCACTGCTGAGTTGATTTTCAGTTTGTTTCGAATGATCTCCGGATTTTGCACTAACATCTCAATTTCAGCATGAGAGAATGCAGCCACAGCTTGCACTTCAAAGTCCGCAAACGCTTTGCGATAGCCTTCGCGTTTTTTCAATATGGTACTCCAGCTTAATCCGGCTTGTGCTCCTTCCAGAATCAAAAATTCGAAATGGATCTTATCATCGTGAACTGGCACTCCCCACTCGTTATCATGATAATCAATGTATGCCTGAAAGCTATCTTCGGCCCACTTACACCGCTTCTTTTCTATGATTTCATTCATTTCTTTTAATCAATATCACATGAAAGGCAATATGCACAAAACACGACGTTTTTATGTGAACCAAGAAAACCTATTTTTGTACCCTTTCGACAAGGCATGCGACACTTCTTTTTCCTGACCTTATTCTGCATTGGATTTACCGGGTTCTGCCAGCCCATGGATCTTTCAACGCAATTGAACGCATTGGAATTTTCCGACGATAAAATCCCATCCAATTTATTATCGAGCCGGACAGGGATTATCCTCAGAACTTCAGATGAGCTGGATCGCAAGTCCTGGAAAAAGCATGGCAAAACTTTTCATGGTGCATTCTTACAGATGGGCATAGATCCGGTGATCTATCTGTTTGAACAAGACCTGTTTGCCAATAAAAAGGTCAATGAAGCTTATCTGAAGCTGATTGATAACCGGGATGTAGAGAACATAATCATTTTAAGCAAATCCGCTGGCAAGTTTGAAATGATCATTGCTTCCGGGTTCAACAGCCAAAATGTATTCAAAAGAAAAGCAGCCTGGCGAGCAGCCGACATTGACACGACACCCTTGCTCTACAAACTTGGGATCGTCGTAAAAAGGTCTGATATACCCGCTACTAACTTTTTGGTGCTTTCGGATCCTGATTATGTCGAAGACATAAGCTTTTTCAAAGGTTCGCACCTCGCAACCTATCCTGGTGTTTTGAGGCGACAAAAGCTAGGCGTTGCCCTCATGGATTCTATTCGGATCGACAACAAACTGCCTGATGACGAAAAACAAGAGCTGCTTGCTTATAATCGAAAAGTCAAACAGTTCAATGTGTCTTTGGAAAAAGCCTTTGCCCAATATCCTTACCAATGGGAAATGTTTTCTTTCAAAGACAATGATTACGCACTGGCAAGTGGCATCCAGTATGTTTTCCAATTAGTACAAACCTCTGGTTCTGGGGCAAAAGACTTGCTAAATTATCCTGATCATACCAAGGAAACACAGATCATTTCGGTAACCCCAGGTCTCATTCCAGGGGATGTGAGACTGAAACGATTGCCTGTAGAAACAGTGGTTTATAAAGGTTACATCTATCAAGCCCGTACCGATGATGTGTACGTAGGGAAAGAGTGGGATGCAGATACGGATTGGCAGGATGCGGTCCGAAACTTCATTTTTACCCTGAAGCGACAGTTTGAAGAAAAATGAGGCGGCTCAATTACTTTCAGAACCGTCCCAAACTGACGAAGATCGATGCAATTACGTATTTGGAACGACTGGAAGTAAACCGACAGGAACCGGGAGAAGCTTACTTGAAACAGCTTCACAAAGCTCACCTGCACCAGGTCCCACATGAAAACCTTGAAATTCAATTTGGACGGACGCGAAAGTGGGACATCAATGGCTTATTTGATCAGATCATTGCCAAACCCAACCGCGGCGGTCTGGGTCTTGAACTTAATTTTCTATTCTATCATTTGCTGGATCAACTAGGTTACCAGTGTTACCCTGTAGCAGCCGGATCGAAGAAACATGAGCTCGGTTACGGTCAATATTATGAACACATGGTATTGATTGTCGCTATCGAAGAGTCGCAATGGTTGGTGGATGTGGGATCCAGAAACGGACCTTTGCTTCCGAAGAAAATGAAGGAAAACCAACTTCAGGTAGATTACAACCGATACATGCGCATACATAAGGATGCCGATGAAAACTGGTTGCTGCAGGTCTCCAGTGACATGTCCAACTTTTCAACGATCTATGGTTTTGCTGAGAAGGAAACGCAATACATAGAATTCATTGACAAGCATCATTTTTATCAGGTAGACCCGGATTCTTTTTATGTCGATTCGAAATTTGTTCAGAAGTGGACCAAAGAAGGCCAGATGACGCTAACTGGTCGAACCATCGCCAATACTTCCGCCAATGAAACCGGCAGGCCGATCATGAATGAAGACGAATTTTTGTCCAAACTGGAAGAGTATTACGACATTCGTCTCGCCGATTTACTTCAATAGGAGATTTTCAAGATGTTTGGAGACTTCTTTATAAAAGGAAGTGACAGCTTCTGGCTGATTTGCTACATCCCAAACTTCCTCTGCAGTGAATACTGCCCCGATCCAGTCATCCGTATGCCACTTTCCAAACTTCAGGGGAGAAAGTTCCTCTTCCTCAGCATGCGGCCATGAATTTACGTAGAAATACGGTTGATCATAATAGTCATCCCCAGGGCTCATCCCAAGGCCGAGATATGAAGAAGTTTCCGGATTCCCGGAATCTTTAAGCATGACAGAAATGGCCTGATCAAAATGATGTGGCCAAACGGTTGTTTCTCCAGCCCCGGCGAATGTTCCTTTTAGCTTTTCCAAAATCACCCTGGAATTGGCGTAGTAATGAGCAAAAGCATCGCATAAGGCCATGTTTGATAAATCAAATGCATGTTTCTTTTGCGTCGCATAAGTTGGCAACTCATATGGCAGATTGAGATGAAAATTTTCCACCGGCAGGCCTAGTTTACCAATGTGTTCTTCAAACCAGACCATCAATTGATTGAAGGTATTGTCATGGATCTCGAAAGAGTCGATCACCTTGATTTGTTCGTCGATCAGAAAAATACGTCCCTCTGAAAAACTAATGGAAGCTCTGAATTTGCCTTTGGGCGTATCAATCCATTTTCCTGCCAGTCTTTTTGGGTTTGGGATCCACTGTAAAACGGCATTTTCATCTTCTTTGGAGGCTGATAAGAAGTGTCTGCCCACCGCCGCTACACTTTGTACGGCTTGATGCAGCTGTTCCCGAACTGTCGCGAGTTCAGACAGGTCGAGTGGATAAAGGTGGCTCCAGGACATATATGGTTAGGTAATGCGAGAAGGCTCGCGTGTTGGTCGTACTTAAAGAACTTCATTTTTTGTGGCGATTGCAAATCCTTGTCTCAACTTTTCACATTTTGAAACAACTTTGACGTGTGAAAGTCCTTTTCATCACCAAGCAAAAATCTGTGGCCGGATCTTCCTATTCGGTCAGTTACCTGGCCAAAGGGCTGGCGGAAAAAGGACATGACGTTTGGCTAGGAGCAAGGAAAGAGGCCTTCTTGCTAAAGCTGGTGGAATCGGATAAGCAACTGAAAACGGTACACTTTGCCTTCAAAGGGTACGCAGACTGGAAAACTTCCAGGGAAATTGCCGCCTTCGTCAAGGAGCATAAAATCGATATCGTCAATGCTCAATCCGGACAGGATCGGTTCATGATGGTCCTTGCGCGGTTTTTATTTGGACTCAGCGCCAAGGTCGTTTTTACTCGCCGACAAAGGCCGAGGGATGAACCTTGGATCAAAAGATTCCTCCACACAAAAACTGCAAGTATCGTGGTAATCAGTGACGGATTGAAAATCCTTTTCAAAAAGAAAGGATATCGAGAAGATCAGCTCAAAGTAATCTACAATGGCCTACCTAAAGCACTGAATAAAGCAGTAGATCCAGCAACAGTTCATGTATTGCGACAGCAATACCGAATTCCTGAGGGAAACAAGGTGGTCGGATGTATCAGCCGATTGAAAGAACAACATCAGATCATACGAGCTTGTCCATTTTTAGCACCAAATATCACGTTGCTTTTTGTGGGTATTGAACAAGCGCAAGTTCAGGAAGTAATCGACGATGTGGCTCCACAACAGCATTTGGTATTTACTTCAGTACTCGATCACCAACAGGTACTGAACCACTACCCATTGATGGATGTGAACATACTTGCTTCAAAAATGGACGGTTTTGGCCTGACCCTGGTTGAGGCCATGGCATTGGGTGTTCCGGTCATTGGATCCGATTTTGGTGGGATTCGCAGCGTGATCGGCGACAATGAAAATGGCCTGTTGTTTGAAAATGGTGACATTCATGGGTTGGCTGACCAGATCAACGCACTCCTTTATGACCAGTTGCTACGAGAAAATCTGATCAAAAAAGGAAGAGAAGCCTACCTGACCAGATTCAACATCGAACAAACGATTACTGCATATGAGGCTTATTTTCAGGAGCTTTTAAAGTGATTTCAATTTAAGGTTTACTTCAAAAACCGTTTTTATCGTCATTATGAACCTGATTGTAAATATGTTCCTATCCCGGCTTTCCTGCAGGGATCTTCGGTAATAAATGCCCTGGACCAGGCGCGGCCGGCTAGGCGTCGCCGAATAAATCCGGGGAAAGAATCTGCAATTAATCTAAGTGTTCAGGAAATAAAAAAGACCAAATACTAACAGCATCTGGTCTCATTAAAAGCTCAATTAGGTTTATTAAGCCTCGTATTTCTTTACTGCCTTCTTCAAAGAGGCAATGTTTGCTGTGATGGACGGATCACTATATACTCTTGATGCCAGTGTAGAAATCACCTTTCGCTTGAATCCAAGCTTTTCAGCAAGGTCTTCACAATATTTGATTTCACTTAGATATACCTGGCTGTCGATTTTCATTAACTGCACAATATTGTATAGGTAATCAAATTTCTCATCTGGAGTCATCGTACTCACCGGAGGAAGGGGCACAGGGTTATCGATCAGGTTATCTACTTCTTCCTTGCTCATGCCGTTGGCCTTACCCAACATGTAGATTTGGGTCTTCTCTTCTCCATCAAAATCTCCGTCTATATTGGCTAATGCAATCAGTGCACTTAGCTGGGATTGGATGCTCATAGCTTAGTAGTTATAAATAAATTCGGTTGCTGGGAATAAAGATAGCCGGATTATCGTCACAACCAAAATTTAGTCCCTAAGGAATTTCTGAGCCAGCATTTTTAGGTTGTGTCTGTCCGCTGTGATGGATGGATCGCCGTAAATTCTTGAAGAAAGCTTTTTCACTACTTTTTTATCAAAGCCCAGGTTTTCAGCCATTTGTTCACAAAACCGAATCTCACTGAGGAAAACTTCATTGTCAATTTTCATGAGCTGAATGATGTCGTACAGGTATTCGAATTTGTCGTCAAAGGACAAAGCATTGAAGGCAATGTTCAGGGAGTTTTTTTGCGAAAGTTCCTCTGTAATGAGTGTTTGGATCTCCTCTTCGGCCAGCCGATGTGCTTTTCCAATGCTAAGGATCAGGCCTTTTTCAATATCTGAAAACTTTTGGTCGCTCAAAGCGAGCCGAACGAGCATACGAAGGTGTTGAGTGAAATTCGATTCCATACAAGGCGATTTGAATAGTTGATGCGTGAAGTAATAAACACGCAAAACCGCCAATAAAGTTTGTCGTGTCTAATGCAAATAGCTTCCTGCGTTTACATCGAATGTAGAACCGGTCGCATGATCCGCCATGCCACTTGCGATAAAAGTGATCAGTGGTGCCAGGTCTTTGGGTTCGGTCAGTCGCTCCAATGCAATGTCACCCTTGGCATGCTCCTCGCCGTATTGCTGCATGAATTCCTTGGCCATATCGGTTCGTACAAACCCTGGCGCAATGTTGAACGCTTTGATCCCTTGCTTACCAAATGACTTGGCAATGGACCTTGTCAATGAAACCATACCAGCCTTCGATGCTCCATAAGCGATGTAGTCTCCGGTTTCGCCACGGAAAGCGGCTCTTGATGAAATGTTGATGATTCTGCCTGCAGCCCTTCTTTTGATAAAGTGTTCGACGGCTTTCTTACAAAGCATTGCCGGAGAATTTAAATTGACCTGCATGGTTTCGTCCCATGCTTTTTGCCAGTCGTCATCACTGCCTGTGATGGGTGCGGATTTGGCTATTCCCGCATTGTTGACTAAAATCTCAACGCTGCCCATCTCCAGGGTTACACGTTCAAATAGTTTCAAAGCCTCATCTTCTTTAGAAAGGTCAGCTTGAAAGGCCTTGGATTCGTTGCCCAGAATATGAGCCAGGTTCTCTGCTTCCCGAACATTTTTGTTGTAATGCACGGCAATAGTTGCTCCGGCTTCCGCCAATTTAGTAGATATGGCTTTTCCAATTCCACGGCTGGCCCCAGTCACAAGGATATTGAGGCCCGAAAGATTGATGTACATGCTCTCAGATTCTTTAGGTGCGAAAAATTAATCAAAGCACACCTAAAATGAGCCCTGATCCATCCATGTAAAGTATTTCTTTTTGATCTGGGGAACATATTTCTAATTTTCAGCGTATTTCAATAGACTTCACAAATGATTAACTTTGATAAATGTTGGAGGATTTTCCTTTTAATTCGTCGCTCAAACTGAGCACCATCATTGGTTACTGGGAATTACAGCGCTATAGCGATAATCCCATCCTGGCCAATACAGCGAAAAAGCTGATTGAGGAGATCGATCAATATCCGTTTCTCCGGGAGAAGATCAGCGACTCGTCATTGATTACGGAACATCAGCATTTGATCGATGTGATCATTTCAGCAGTGGTTCCCCCGGCGGTTAGCAACGATCAGATTGTTGCCGTATTCCGCCCGTTTTCGCTGGACTATTTTTATTCCACGGCACCTTTTCGCTCCTTGATAGAAAAAGCGGGCTCGTTGATGAATATGGTCAGCGACAAAAGTCCCGAGGAGATTGCCCAGACCAAGAACATGGCCGCTTATGGGGCCATACTTAATCAGTTTTATGGGGTGAAGCTCCCTCCTGTGGAATACATGACCATGACCCTAAAAGAGGATAATGGTCTTCAAAAGCATTTTCATGTTGGGTTCGACTCAAGGTTTTGTGAAATTTCACTGGTAGGAGACAAGCCTGAGTTATCCCTGGAAGAAATAGATGAGCTGATCCAGAGCCATGATCTGGAATTGTGGTTCGAAAAGCTACCACCTAAACATTTTGAATTTACCGGGTTTGCGATCTACTCACTGACAGAGATCACGCAAGAAGAGACCGTCAAAAACCTGAAGCAAATGATCCTGGAGGCTACTGCTGAGGATTCCAACTTTTTTGATGTGGTAGAAGGCCAGTTCCGATCTTTGGTAGAAGTTCCGGACTTGCGCTTAGGGATAAGCAGCTTCCATACCTTCAAAAACAATTACCAGGCTTGTGGTGAAGGCGGAACCTGGAGCTTACTGGTAGACAAAGACGATAATTTCCTGAACGCTTTTCATGAGATCAGTGATGAAATTCAGCGAACCGGAAAACCAGTGATCGTTCCTGAAATTTCATGCAGCCTGATGTTCAGCAAAGATCCCGTACCGGATTACCGTAGTGTGATCGTAGCACCTTTGTATTCAGACGGTGAATTCATTGGGCATTTTGAAATGGTGAGTAACAATGAGTCCCTGCGTGCGATTGATTTTGCCAAGGTTGAGGACATCCTGCCCATTTTTGCAAATGCGATGGCCCGCAAAATGAAAGAGGTGGAAAACCGGATCAGCGGGATCATCAAAGAACACTATACGTCTATCCACCCTTCTGTAGAATGGAAATTCACAGAAGCTGCCTATAAAATCCTTGATCAGGAAAGCCAGGGGATACAGGAAGCACACGAGGAGATCATATTCAAAGACGTGCATCCGCTTTTTGGTTCTTCTGATATCCGTAATTCTTCCGTTCAAAGGAATAAGGCGATCGTTGCAGATTTGACACAACAGTTGAAATTGGCGAAAGAGGTATTGACTGAAGGTAAAAAGAGAAGGGACTTCCCAATCATAGGAGAAGCCGTTTACAGGATTGCCAAGCAAATCTCCCGACTGAAAAAAGGATTGATCTCTGAAGACGAAAACCTGATCGTTAATTTCTTGAGAAAGGATATTGAGCCATTGATCAGGGATTTGGAAGAAGACATGCCGGATTTCGTTGCCATCAGCAACAAGGGTTATTGGGACAGGTTAGATCCTGAAGTAGGGATCATTTACGATAAGCGTAAAAACTTTGAAGAAAGCCTGACCAGGATCAATGAAACTGTAGCTGCCTTACTGGAAGAAGAGCAAGGTCGAGCTCAGGAAATCTTCCCACATTACTTTGAACGATATAAAACCGATGGGGTCGAATACAACATTTATGTAGGGGACTCCATTTCCAGAGATAAGAAGTTCAGCAGGCTGTACCTGAAGAACCTGCGCTTGTGGCAATTATTGGTCACGATTGAGATCTCTAAGAAAACCAGAGAACTCAAAGAAGACCTCAGCATGCCTTTGGATGTTGGTCACTTGATTTTGGTGCATAGCCAGCCGCTTTCGGTGAAGTTCCGCATGGATGAAAAGCAATTCGACGTGGATGGGGCTTATAACATTCGATATGAGATCATCAAAAAGCGGATTGATAAGGTACGGATCAAAGACTCTTCCGAACGGTTGACGCAAGCGGAAACCATCTCCATTGTTTATAACCGGGAGGAAGATGCCCGCGAATACTTGACTTACCTGGAGTATTTGGCGCACAAAGGACTTATTTCTCCACAGTTCGAGCAATTTGTTTTGGAAGAGCTACAAGGAGTCAGTGGTCTCAAGGCGTTCAGGGTAAGACCTGAGAAATCTGCAGAAGGTATTGTGCGGGAACTGGAGCGCTTGAGCGTCGCCAACAGACCAGAGAAACGAGCCGCTTCTTGAGAGGAATCATTTCAATTCCTACTGGTTAATTGGTTATTGGGTTACAGGGTTGTATTGCACACCAATTCGATATTTGAATAGTTCTGGTGAACTAAAATGAGGCTTCAACTGGCTAAATCAATTTGTTTAGTCTACATGTCGCTCACGAGAGTGATGTAATCACCAAAGTATAAAGCAGGAAAACTTAGTAACTCAATAACCGATCAACTTAGTATCATTGTATTTCTCCATTTAGTTGGTAGAAACTACGCTGATCTTACTGTCGGTCCTTCTTCAAATACTCCATCATATCTCTACGGAGCGTAGAATTCTCTGACATGATGCGATTGACAAGGTGCATGATCTTTTTCGAAATGTCTCTTCGTTGTTCTCTCGCTTCACTGTCTTCGATATCGCGGAGCAACACATAGATTTCAGAATCTCCATAAGTTGCGGCAGGGTCTTCCGCCACATCCGACATCAATGGCATATCTTCTGCAAACAAATGGAAGTTCTCAGGCGTCATTTTGAGTGTCAGCATGTTCATCAGATTGACCTTATGGCTTCTGGCAATCTCGATGAGCACTTTCAACTTGGGCTCTGTGCCTTTCTCATAAGAATCCACATTACCACGATTCAGACCATACTGTGCTGCAAATTTGGTTTGCGTCAAATTGTTGCGAAGACGTAAGAACTTAAGGTTTTCCGCTAAAATGCTCAATTCAAATAGGCTTAATACACAAAAAGCGGAAACCGTTTGCAAAATGCAATTTTATTTTGCAGCTTTGTTCCGCACTTTCTTTTGATAGCGAAAATATATCCAAAATTCCCTTTTTGATGGTCTTTTGCGCGCTATGAATTGGCCTTTATGACATTTTGAGGGTTTTTCTTCTAGAAAAAAGATAAAACCGGTGGTCCTCAACGCCTTGCGGGCATCAAACCATGTATCCTCCGGAATGGATGTCTCATCAATTATCTGCCCTCCAAAAACAAAAAAAAACTCCCTGAATGCCTTCAGGGAGCAGATCAACTTAACCATCCTGTAGTGCGGTCACTCGTACCTGAGCGATTCCACAGGATTTCTCTTTGCCGCTACCAATACCCTTCCCGAAGAAGTTGTCAGAGAAATGATAGATAGCACGATGAATGGCAGGACCAACGAGAAGATCGTGACTGCCTGATAGTAATGGAATATGGTGGATAACAACAAATCAATCAACAAGAAGGCCATTCCTGTTCCGATGACTGCTGATACCGAGATGATGATAATAAAGGGTCTGTTCAGTAAATGGATGATGGTGCTCACTTTGGCGCCAAGGACTTTTCTGATGCCAATTTCTTTGATGCGTTTGATCACATTTAATGATACCAGTGTGAATAATCCGATAGAAGAAAGGATCAAAGCAAGTGTGCCCAGGAAGGTAAATAAGATAGCAATGTTGTTATTTACCAGATTGGATTCTTTGATGAATTCATCCTGATAGTCGCCATTGAACGGTTTATTAGGTACCATTTCATACCATGCAGCTTCCAGCGCTTCATAAGCCTCCTTGGAGTTTTCTGGTTTCATTCGTGCGACCACAAAGTTCATTCTATCGTCCAGCGCCGGTCTAAAGGCCATTGGTGAGACCGGGTCCCAGAAACCGTAGGCATAAAAATCTTTCAAAACACCGACTACCGTCAATCGCGTAGAGTCATCAATTTGAACCCGTTTACCTATGGGCTCTTGCCAGCCAAAATCTTTAACCAACTGTTCGTTTACAACAATGGAGCTTTGACGATCATAGTCTTTCAGATCTTTCTCGAAATAACGACCTTCCACCAAAGTCAGGTCCATGAGATCGAGATAATCCAAACCAAGGTCCATCATACTGGTCTCCATTTCCTTCTCTCCCTGACGCAAGGTTCTTGCATAATTCCAACGCCCAATATGTTCTTCGGTCCCCGCAACCATCTCCAGCGAGCTAATCTGGTTCGCTCGATCAAAGTAGGTTTGAAATTCTTCAGAATCTAACTGAACGGCAATGATCCCGTCTTTTTGAAAACCAACATCCAGGGTTTTTTGATACTCGGCATTGCCAATAAAGGCAAGACTAGAGATCAATGCCAAAAAGGTGAATGAATACTGAGCACCTAGCAAAATTTTAGAGAAAGTACTGGTTCCTTTCACCTTAAGACTTCCTCGTAAAATGGAAACGGGCTCATAGCTCGAAACATATAGTGACGGATAAGCACCAGCTGTAATTGCCGTAAATAACAGCAAACCCGTAAGAAATACGGAAACCTCAGGGTTTTCGGTTAGCGATAGCTTCAACTCAAGGAAGTCCCACATAGAGCTATAAGCAGGAACAAGGAAGACCGAGATCAAAAGGGCGAGTAACATGGAAATAATACACAAGGCAATATTCTCTCCCATGAATTGGAAAATAAGCTGATTTCGGTTTCCACCCATGACTTTCCTTACTCCTATTTCTTTGAGTCTTTTACTGGATATCGCTAGAGAAGTATTTGTAAAGTTGAAACAGGCGATCAGAAGCATCATGATTGACATGATCAAAGGCGAAATAACCGCAGGAACCGGTGGTGGCTCACTCAGCCAGTTGGCACGTATGTCCTGTGCGTTTTTGCCTAATGTGGTTAATTGTTCCAGATAGTATCCAGCTACTTTCCAATCATCTCGTGCGCTATTTTGAATTTCCACATATCGCTCATCCAGTATTGCTGGAATATGACCTGGAAATTCCTCAGTTGTCGTTTTGATAAATGTGCCTGCTACAAAGGATCTCCACCGGTCGTTGGACCAGTCGTTGAGGTCCAGATAGTTGTCAAATAAAGTGACCGCATGAAAATTGATGCTGGAGTTTGAAGGGATTTTTTCAAGCACTCCACCCACTACATAGCTTTTAGGTGTTCCATCCGACTCGATAACTTTGATCAATTCGCCCGTCGGGTCAACATCACCAAAATAGACCTGAGCCGTATTTTCAGATAATATCAGATTTCCTCGGTTCAGAAATGCACTTTTATCGCCATACTTAAACGGAAAGGTGAACATCTCAAACAGATCTTCATCCGCAAAACCTATTCGTTTATTCAGGATTTTTTCTCCTTGCTGCATCACCATTCCGGAACTCGAGTAGCGAACAACCTGAGATACGCCAGCAAGATCATTTTTTATTTCATGACCCAAGGGCAATGGTGAAATTCCATAAGGAATGTTACGCCCCTGGACCGTCTTGTTGATCTGTATTTTGTAGATACTGGCGTGATTTTCGTGGTTTTTATCAAAGTCCGCGGCATACTTGAAATTCAAATATCCAACGATACAACAGGCAAGTGACAAGCCCAGTCCAACGATGTTAATGATGACATAAGCACGGTTGCGGAGCATGTTCCGCACGGTAGTCTTTAGGAAGTTAGTAAACATGGTGAGTTAATTTGACCTATTACAATAGATGCAAATAGTTATAAAAGGTTGCATGAAGCCGTGATAAATCATGGGAATTTGTGGATGAATGGAGGTTGCAAGCCGAAATTGTGTATTTTCGCTTTAGTCTATTGTATGAAAGACGCACCGTAATTGTGCTTGCCGTATGGGAATACTAATACCTTTACTCTTGATTACCTTTTGCTGCCTGGTAATCTGGAGAGCAGGGGATGGCTTTATGACAGCCTCCGAATATGTAGGTAGGAACTTGTCCGAAGGGGTAAGAGGAGCCACTATCAACGCTATCGCCAGTTCCATGCCTGAGGTTTTCACCTCTCTTTTCTTCCTTTTCATTCTTCAGGACGCCAGTGGCTTTTCTGGCGGAATCGGAACTACTGCCGGTAGCGCGATTTTCAATAGCATGGTCATTCCCGCTGTTTCTATCCTGGCGGTGATCTCTATGGGCCTCACCAATAAAATCACCGTTTCGCAAAAAGCCATGAGACGTGATGGGATCGCCCTGATCCTGGCCGAACTAATTTTTCTGGTATTGATCAGTGGCAATAAACTGGACTGGTACCATGGCGTGCTTTTAATGCTGGTCTACGTGGCTTACATTGTTTTCATGTTCGCTACCATGACCAAGAAAACGGCCGAAGAAAAAGAGGAAATTGAAGCCGCTCATGCAGCTGATGGTGACGAAGAAGACGAAGAGCGTCCTGGTAAATTAAAAGCATTTTTCCAATTTAATCTGGAAGCCCTATTCCTTGGAAATTCACCCATCAATGGCTCCCGTGCCTGGTCACTGCTCATATTTTCGACTGTAGCGATCGCACTGGTATGCTATTTTCTGGTAATTGCTTGTGAGTGGATTGGTGCTGAAACTTATGAAGTTCCAGTTTTAGGAGAGTTTAGCGGACTGAACATTCCCGTCATGTTTGTTGCATTAATCCTGGCTGCAGCGGCATCTAGTTTCCCGGATACAATCATTTCGATGAAAGATGCCAAGCGTGGGCAATATGACGATGCGATTTCCAATGCATTGGGGAGTAACATTTTTGATATCTGTTTCGCTCTTGGGTTGCCACTTTTCATTTTCACCCTGATCAAAGGGCCCATTCACATGCCACCAGAAGTAGTGGACCTTAGCCTGGAATTGCGATTCCTGCTTTGGATACTGACCGTTGTGGCTGTCCTGATTTTCACTTCAGGTAAATACATGGGCAAAAACAAAGCGATCGTCTTGTTGAGTATTTATGTGCTTTTCGTGGTTTACATTGTGGGCAGAGGTTCTGGTCAGGAGTGGGCACAGAATATTGCTGATGGCCTGCTTAGCCTCGTTCATTTTCTGAACCCTAATTATTAATCCATTAGAATAACTAGTCGGTCATCCTCAATGACCGGATATGTCTTCAGTGCTGTACATCGTTGCTCTGCCTCTTCACCTGTTGTCAGTTTGAATCGATAGGTGTGCAACGGACAGACGATCTCTAAAAATGGGTTGAAGTTGCCATTGGTCAAAGAGTAACGCATATGCGGACAGGCGTCATCTATCGCGAAGAACTTTCCGCGATAATGTGCCAGACATAAGGTCTTAGGCCCGATTTTCACTTTACGTTTTTCTCCCTCCGGAATTACCTTCCTGGCAGTATCAATTGAATCGAATACGACAATTTCTTCCACTTCAAATCGCTAGTTAACGTGTAATTTAGGCACTTTAAAAAAGGAACCCCTATGCTCAGTTGCCAGCGCGAAAAATTTCAGCTTCAGAAAAAATACGCTTATCTGAATTGTGCCTATATGGCGCCACTTTCGAAAAAAGTGGAGAATGCTGGAAACAAGGGCATCAAAAGAAAGCGTAAGCCATACCAGATTACGCCGGAGGATTTTTTCCACGACTCTGAAACGCTACGGCAGCTTTTTGCAAAACTCATTGACTGTGATGAACCTAACCGAATCGTTACCGCTCCTTCGGTCTCATATGCGATGGCCAATGTGGTTAAAAACCTGGCAGGCAAAGAAGGGGAGATTATCCTGACAGATAAGCAATTTCCGAGCAATGTCTATCCATGGCTAAGTGCGCAATCCGACAAGATCAAAGTGAAATTCATACCCAAACCAGAAGGGGTAGAAAAAGGCGCCCGCTGGAACCAACAGGTCCTGGATGCCATCAATGAAAACACATTATTGGTCGGGATTGGAAATGTACATTGGGCAGACGGTACGTTATTTGATTTGAAAGCCATTAGGAAGAAAACCTCCGAAAATGATGCCTTTTTGGTAATTGACGGGACACAATCCGTAGGTGCTCTTCCTTTCAGTGTGAAGGAAATTCAACCAGATATGTTGGTTTGCGCTGCCTATAAGTGGCTCTTTGGTCCCTACAGCATGACGCTCGCTTATTTCGGTGGAGCCTTTGATCAGGGAAGTCCCATTGAAGAAAACTGGATCAATCGCGAAGGCGCTCAAAATTTTGGTGGGTTAATCCACTACAAAGAAAACTACGAACCAGGGGCGCTGCGGTACGAAGTTGGGGAGCATAGTAATTTCATTTTGGTTCCGATGATGATCGAAGCACTCAAGCAGGTTTTGAATTGGGATCCGGCAAACATTCAAGCCTATTGCAAATTCTTGATGGACCCATTGGTCGAAGCAGCCACAGATATGGGATTCGGGTTTGAAAATGAAATTGCCAGGAGTCATCATTTGGTTGGAATGACCTTGCCTGAGGGTCTTGCCATGGAAACGTTACAGCAAGTGTTGCATCAAAATAAGGTGAGTGTCTCCGTACGCGGAACCTCTGTTCGAGTAGCACCCAATGTTTATAATGATCAACGAGATATCAATCGATTGATCAAAAGTTTATCTGAAGCAATTGCTAAAAGCAAATGATGGCTTAACTTCGCACAAAAGAGGAAAACTTATCATGGACATTACCAATCCTGCGATCACCGATGGCGTGAATCTCTTCGTAAACATTGTGATCTTTCTTGCTGCTGCAGGAGCTGCTATTTCTGCTGTAGACTTCAGAAAAGAAGGTCGCAAAAGCCAGGACTGATTCAGTCAACACTCACTCGTATAATTTAGTTTTTTGCAATGCACGCCTAAATCCAGGGCGAATAGAAGAGTTGCATCTAGTTAAACCTATTCCTGTTTTTTTCTGTTCAGATTCTTTGTAAGCATAACTTTATCCGGGTTTTGGTTGTCAAATAGTGCATTAGCACTATGAAAAAGTACCTATTCATTTCTATTCTCTTTGTTTTCCTCACCGTAATTATTGGACTGGAGTTTGCATCGAAGCATGTCATTCCATATGCTTTGATTCAACCCTACAGAATTACAGAAGATATAAATCCCGGTGATTTCGGATTAGTTGCTGAGAACCTGTCGATCAAAACAGCAGATAGTATTGAACTTGATGGATACTGGGTTCATACAAGCAATGTGCCCAAAGCCATTATCATCTTTGTACACGGAATTGGTGGTTGCAAAGAACATTTTTTTGGATTGTCAAAACAAATGGATAATCAAGGGTATGAATCAATCCTTTTTGACTTACGTGCTCACGGAAAAAGTGAAGGTCAATTCACCACTTACGGATTTAAGGAGAAAAATGATATTGATATAATCATTGACCGAATTCGGTTGCAAAACGATTCGATTAAGATCGGCATCTGGGGAAACT
Organism: Cytophagales bacterium; assembly: GCA_033344775.1. NCBI lineage: Bacteria > Pseudomonadati > Bacteroidota > Cytophagia > Cytophagales > Cytophagales bacterium. The sequence goes on from JAWPMT010000006.1 coordinate 411,508, forward strand.
CACTAGGGGGAGCCATTGCCCTTCAATCGATGGAGCAAGAGAATGAAATCACTTTTGGGGTAATCGAAAGCACATTTCGTGATTTGGAAGAAATCATGATTGATTATCAACGAAGGTTGATCAACCTTCCACTTGGTTATTACATGCAAAAATCGATGCGTGAAGCTGAAAAATTGGCAGATTTCAAAATCAAAGATGTCAAACCAATTCAATCTGTAAGAAAGATTGATAGGCCGGTGCTAATTGCTCATGGAGATAGTGATGAGAATATTTCTTTTCAATACGGAAAAGATCTTTACAACAACTTATTGACCAGGGACAAAAAGTGGGTCTTAGTGGAAGGAGGAGGTCATTTTGGTCTCAACGAAACAGGAGGTAATAAGTATTTTCATCAAATCCTTGAATTCATAACCAATCAAGTTGAATCCGAGAATTGATAAGAAACAAAAAGCCTCAACAACATAAAGCTGTGAGGCGTAGAAATTTCTTTGAAATATGGATATTTCGAATTAAACGTGATCCTTCTTGTGATCACTTACCTTTTTGTTAGGAATAATCCATGGGCATACAATGGCCAAAACAAAAAGAAAGAAGATGAAACCGAGCATCAACATAATTGTATCAGGTTTATTGGACTGCAAATATAGAACTCCATGGTTTATTTAACCCTACTTTATCAAGTTTAAGAAAAGCAGAAGTGATTGTCTACACTTCCTGCCTAGCCGGCAGGCTGGCGAGCGCCCCAGTGTGACAATCAACTATTTATCTATTGACAAAGTAGGGCAGATCACTATTTGTTAAACATTCCCTTGTGCAAGCATGGCATCTGCTACTTTCACAAAGCCGGCAATGTTTGCTCCCTTGACATAATCTATCGGTCCCGAGCCACTTCCATGTTGTTTGCAGTTTTCATGAATGTCCTTCATGATCGATTGCAATTTCTGATCTACTTCTTCACGGCTCCAGTTGAGTCGTTGCGAGTTTTGTGTCATTTCTAGCCCAGAGGTAGCTACACCACCAGCATTTGACGCTTTACCTGGAGTGAAAATCACATTTGCAGCTTTCAAGGCACGATATGCTTTTTCAGTCGTAGGCATGTTTGCTCCTTCGAATACACCCTTGCATCCATTTTTGATCAGCGTCTCGGCATCATAGTCTGGCAATTCATTTTGCGTGGCACAAGGAAAAGCCAGGTCCACTTCTGCATTCCAGGGTGTCATGCCTTCATGAAATTTAGCGTTGCCAAACTCATTTGCATATTCTCTGATTCTTCCACGCTTCACATTCTTCAGTTCCTTGATATAAGCCAGTTTTTCAGCATCTATTCCATCAGGATCGTGCACAAAACCCTGAGAATCCGAAACAGTCACGGGTTTTGCACCAAATTCCAGGAGTTTTTCAATGGTGAACTGTGCCACATTACCACTACCGGATACAGCACACCGATTACCTTCCAGTCCATCACCATGCGCTTTCATGGCTTCATTAGCAAAATACACGACACCATAACCAGTTGCTTCGGGGCGGATCAAGCTTCCGCCATAAGTAAGGCCTTTTCCGGTCAATACGCCTACAAATTCATTTCTCAATCGCTTGTACTGACCAAACATATAGCCGATCTCTCGTGCTCCTACTCCGATATCTCCGGCTGGTACATCCGTAAAACCACCGATGTGTTTGCTTAATTCAGTCATGAAACTCTGGCAGAAACGCATGACCTCACCATCGGACTTTCCTTTAGGGTCAAAATCACTACCGCCTTTACCTCCTCCAAGTGGGAGAGTTGTCAGACTGTTTTTGAATACCTGCTCAAAAGCGAGAAATTTCAAGATACTCAAGTTTACCGTGGGGTGGAACCGTAAACCTCCTTTGTAAGGTCCAATCGCAGAATTCATTTGCACGCGAATACCTCGATTGACCTGATAGTTTCCCTGATCATCAATCCAGGGAACCCGAAACATGATCACTCGTTCTGGCTCACAAATTCTTTCCAGCAAATTGGCCGATTGATATTCAGGATGTTGTTCCACGAAAGGGATGATCGTTTCTGCTACTTCCTGAACAGCCTGTAAAAATTCAGGTTCATGGGCATTTCTATAGGAAACCTTCTCCATAAATGCCGCTACAGCGGGGGAAATTGAACTCATCAAATTTGGGGTAAAAAATTCTGGGATAAAGCTACGGAAATTTTCTGGAGGTTAATTGCACACCAAAACCTTACTATAGGCTTAATGGTTTCACAACAAGCGGCTAAAACCTGTTTAAAGGTCTGCCGTTAAATTACTTAGCAAACCACCACAGATATGATTACTCAAAATCTGGAAAGCGAAATTCTCGAAAGAGTGAAGATCCTGGACGATCCTGAAAAATCTAATGTGCTTGCGTACATTGAAAGGATTCCAAGAAAGGTCCATAGCACTAAACTTTATAGAAAGCGTGCTATGAAACAAATTCGGGCTGCGCTAAACGAAAGCTTTTAGGATTATGCTTAGTTATTTTCCTTCTTCCCTTTAGGGATAAGGGTAAAAGAAGGAAAATCAATTGGACTAAACGCTTAATCCTCCGATAGAACGATCACTAAATCATCTTCTGTCAACGTGAACTGCTCTGATTTTTTAGGGTTCACATACACTCCGTATTGCTTGTTTGCATCACGGGCCTCCTTCTTTATTCTATAGCCAATAGCAACTTCGTTCTTTCTCGCGGCAGATTCCATGATCGTATAGAAGTTGATCGGATCTCCTACCTGAACATATTCTTTTGCCGGCTTGATGTAGATCTCTGATCCATCCGCATCGAAAAGATCCTCAAACACACGCATCAGGAACTTGTTCTCACTCACCTGACTCATCAACAAACTCACGAGTTTGTCACTTACAATGAAGTCATCTGCACTGGTAATATCCGCTAACTGTCGGTTTCGGATGTCCAGCATCTCACTCACGATTTTGTAAGTGTGTCCGTGCTTCTCTGTAAAGTTTCTAAGGTGCAGCAGGGTAATCAACGTTTGTGCATCTGCTTCCTGAATCGGGTAATAGTTTTGGTAGCACAACAGAATGATATAGTCATATCGCTCCAGGTGCATGTTTTCCAAGGTCTCGCGATCCGTCGTATCCTGTACCTCAAACTCCAGGCTGATGTTCTTCACCCTCTTCTGCATCTTCTTAACCGTTCTTTCCGCATCGTCAAACTTCGAAACGACTTCTACAGTTGAACCTGGAGGAACATAATAGTCAAGTTCTCTGATGATGTACTGGGCACGGTTATTCCAACCTACAATCAGAATTCTTTCTTTATGGCTTTCGTCAGGCTCGGTATATACGATCCTGGCTTCATCCATGGCCAGACTTTTCGGCGAATTTGGGATCAACGTATCATCATCCTCTGTAATTCCAATGACCCGGTCACCGGGTTGGAAAATAGTATCCATTGGTGGATTGATCTCCACGTGATCATCAGCAAACTGGATACCCATGATTGCAGAGTCTTCGTAGGCGAACAGAATTTCACGGAAGCTTTTGCCTACCAACGTAGGCTCCTCCATGAAATAAATTTCCGCACCATCAAAGTCCATCAATTCCATGTAAACCACACTCAAACCAGACTGACGGCTGGTCTGTACCATGATTCTCGAAATGATCTCATCGGAAAGAATCAGCTCAACTTCATTCTTACCGACCATCTTGGCTACCTCGAAGTTCTTTTTATCTTCCATCTCCGCCGTAATGTGGTAAGCCTCTTCCCTACGATCAGGGTTGGTCACAATGGCCACAATGGTTTTGATGGTTTGAGAATCTGAGTTCTCATTATCCTTATCAAGAATGATAATTGATTTCGTATCGAATGGGTTAGCGATGTACAAATCATGCACATCAATTGGATTACCCGTTCTACAGATCACGTCCGTATTTTTCGTGCTTCCTACTTTGTCTCGGATCTCATCTTCCATTTCCACCTTGTCCTTATCAGCAAGGATCACGATTACACCTCTTTTCTGGTTTTCGTTTGCGATGACCAGCTCTGAAATAATGGTGAATATTTTTGAAGACCATCCCAGAATCAAGACATGATCATTTTCGATTACAAATGAACGACCTTTTCTAAGCTCTTCGAGTTTCGTAAGGATACCGTTCGATACCAGACCAATCAGGGTGGAGATCACTACCAGGCCTATGACAGTCACGAGCATCATGAATATTCGGAATGGCCAGTTTTCGAGGTGTTCGCCTACGGTGCCTGGATCAAGAACGTGCGTGAGGTTGACCCAAATAGAATCAAAAAAGTTAAATCCTTGTTCGGTATGATCAGGATGAAGTCCAAAAGCAAGTAAGAGTCCGGCAAAGACTACTACAAAAACCAGCGAGAAAACTCCGAGACCCGATATCATCGGCACAGTACCCTGTGATATGAAGTTGTCAAACCTGTACTTTAACCTTTCACTCAAAGGTGATTTTTTCATAAGGCGCCTAATATTTTTCTATCGTGTCGCGGCAAGCGTGCAAAGTTACCCATTAGCCCGTATAGACGACAAATTATTTAAATATACATTTTATTTTTACTATACAGGTGAATCACTTTTTCCCGTACTCTGTTTTTTACTTAGGTTAGCTAAGTCTCGAGTATCTCTGATTTTCAGCGATTTGCGGAAACCTGCCTAAAATTAGCTTTAAATGAAACGACCAATCTATCTGCTTTTTCTCCTGACCTTGCTTATTGCTGGGTCTTGTAAACAGGAAAAGATCAAATATCGCCTCTTCGTATCCACGGATGAACCTGATGGAGCTATCTCCCAAGCCATCAAAACAGTGATGGAACGTAACCATAATGTAGAAATAGAACTGGTAAACGCGGGTGGAAGTTTCGCAAACCTCGACAGTATTGCAGATGGCGTAGCTGATATCGCACTTATAGAGAATTTTGTTCCTTTCCGAGATGATGTACGCACTATTCTTACATTCTATCCAAAAGTGCTACATATATTCTATCAGGATAACGGTGGACCAGAGCCTCAGAATTTTGAAGAATTACTTTACGGAAAACGTGTATTTATCGGAGAGAAGGGAACTGGAAGCCATCTTTTCATGGAAGACATGTTTGAGTTTTTTGATCTCGACCGATCAAAATTTACAATTGCCAATGATGTCTTTAGTGCAAGTACAGAGGTGCTAATAGGGTTCACTGATATTGTTGAGCTAAAAAACCTGGCTACATTGAAGGGTTTCAAACTTTATTCGCTCGATCAGCTAGACAACTATGGCAAAGGCTCTATTGTAGATGCAATTTCCTTACGATTTCCTCAAGTGCATCCATTTGTGATTCCTGAAACGAGTTATCGAGACATCACAGATAAACCAATTGTAACTGTTGCTTCTGACGCGTTGCTCATTGTGCGTGCAGGACTAAGAGAAAGTTTTGCCTACGATCTCACCCGAACCATTTTCAATGAAAAGCAAGATTTCATCAATTTGAGTCCGTTGATCTATACTGGTCTGGACGAAAATTTTGATCGGACGCAGATCAGCTTCCCACTTCATGAAGGCGCCCGTGTTTTTCTCGATAGGGATGAGCCAGGGTTTTTCGAAAGGTATGCAGAATTAGTGGGTGTACTTTTTTCAATAGCCATTGCGATTGTCAGTGCCTTGATCTCCTTGTCCAAATGGCAAACCCAGAAAAAGAAAGATCGGGTCGATATTTTCTACAGAGAATTGATGGAAATGAAAAACACTAATTTCAAAACATCTGCAGAGGGAATTGAAAAGATCAAAGGTATTCAGCAATCACAGAACAAAGCATTTGACATGCTGATCAACGAGGAGCTGGAAGCCAATGAAAGTTTCCGGATCTACATGGAGCTTTCAAAAGAAACCATACATGAGATCAGAGGTCGGGTCAAAGTGTTAAGGAATTTGAATAAGTAGCGCGTCAAACTTCGCACTTAAGCGCCCTCATATTTACACGCTAAGGTATAAGCATAAAAAAGTCCTGCTACGATAAACGAAGCAGGACTTTTTTATTTTCATGGTTCTTTTGATTAAATCAAGGTTGAGTCAATTGCTCATATTTCTTGTCTGCCACAATCTTGTTAATATCCGGATCTCTGTTCCAGGCAGTTTGGCCATTGAAAAATGCCCTTACTTCAAAAAAGTAGAGCTTATTATCCTGGATCTGAAAATGAGAAAAATCTGGTTTCGTCAAGGTGCCATTAGCAACAGCAATCGCACACCAACCGCCATATGCTGGTAGATACTTTTTAGGGTTTTCAACAAATTTGTCCATGTTGGTCCAAGAGGCAAACCTTAGCGTCAATCCCTCATATTCATATGTGTGCTCTTCTTTTCCTTTCAGTACTTGCTCTCCCTGATAACTTACCAGGTCATTGCCATCAAAAGCAATTTCGTCTGCCTTGCAGGCATATTGGTTGTCTGCTGTATGTTCTTGTGAAAAAACTGGACTGACAATTACTGTCAGAATAAATACGTTGATAAAAGTTTTCATAGCTCTGTCTATAGGTCTTTGATTTCAGTACGTTAATAACAACTAAAACGGTTGTTTGTCCCTGGATCAAATGACTTATAGCTGACAAAAAACCTCATTTTAGGCCCAATAAGCGGAAATAGTCATTCATTATCAGCTGGTAGTTGGTTTTGGATGAGGTGTTCGGTGCCAAAATTTTATTGCCATTACAAGTAATTGTCGCTTCAGACAAGCAGGCATTGAACAGTGCCAATGCTACTTCTGTATGGTTTTTCGGAGAAGCGCCATCGAACTTAAGCACCTCTTCACTTTCCGGGTAAGCGACCGTAAATTCCAGTGGTTCGTCAAAGTTGCTCACACCTCCGATCTCCAGCCAGAGGTACGCTTTGTCGCGCAACCAATGATGAATGATGATCGGATTAGGTTCGAGAGAATTGCTATCAAGAGGATTGTCCTTCAATCGAAAAATATTGATACTGGCTGGTTTGTTTTCCTCCAAATGATAGGACGATTGACGAATATTTTTGAAAAACAACTCGGTATCGTCTCTGGTGTCAAAATCAATGTCTTCCAGAGCGATCGATTTATCCTGATCCAGTGAACAGGACTGACACACGAAAGCTATCGCTGCAAACAAAAGAAATTTATTTCTTTTGGAGGACCAAAATGGTTTCCGCATGTCGGTTGTCATATTGGATGTGTCTAACAGGTTCAATTTGTTCAAATTTCGGGTCCTTGACCATTCGGTCCAATTGTGTACTGGACAGAAAGTAGCCTGTGGTTTCATCCGGAAAAGTATGTTTACCATCTTTAGTAGCCACAGATCGTGTCTCGAAATTCACCAGGGAATTGGAGGTCAGGTAAAGCACTCCTCCAGGGACAAGTACCTTACTTATAGCTTCCCAGGCCGTCCATTTTTCCTGATCATTCAGAAAGTGGAACACTCGAGCACAAATCACGGTTTCGAAAAACTTTTCAGGATATGGCAATTGAGTTGTAGATCGAGGCAGAAACCTGTCCGGATGCTGATTTTCAAAACTTGCGACCATCATTTGCATAAGGCTTACGCAAGATTGATCGGACTCAATACCGTGTACTTCAAATTCCGGTCGTTGCAAAAAATGAATAAGATTCCGGCCGGTACCAAAACCAATGTCTAAGATTTTTCCAGCTTCAATACGCCCCTTGAGCAACAAATCCAATAAGAATAGGTCCATGTCGCCGAAAAAATTATTGATATGTTCCATTTGGTTGTCGGCGAAGTGATTATGGTTGTCGGATGTATCCACAAGAAAGTTAAGCCGTTGAAAATAGATATGTTAGACATTAAAATAATGTAATTCAACTAAATTAGCCATTGACCAGTACTCGCTGGCTCTAAGAACCGGTTTAGTCAAATTATTTTTCGTGGAAATTGACGTTCCTGCAAATAAACCGTGTTCTTTGCAGGTTGGTAGTATTTAGCCAAAGACCTAGAGCGTATGTTAGAAAAGCCCATTCGAGTGGCAATTGCTGATGATCACACCTTGTTCCGAAAAGGAATGACGATGATGGTAGGCGGATTTGAAAAGGTAGAAGTCATTGCGGATTTTCCCAATGGAAAAGAAGCTTTGAATTTTCTAAAGCAAAATCCTATCGATATCGTGCTACTCGATCTGGACATGCCCGTGTTGGACGGATGGGAAACTTCGCGAAAGATTATTAGTAAATATCCTGGCATTCATGTGATCATCATTTCGATGAATGAGTCCTTGGAAGTGATTGCAGAATTGATTGAAATAGGTGTCCATAGCTACCTGCTAAAAAATGCTGAACCCGACGAAGTAAAGAGAGCCATTCATTCTGTGATGAACAATGACTTTTATTATAACCAGTTGGTTTCAAAAGCACTTCGTCAAAACATTCAGCGAACGAACTTCAAAAAACCTACCCATCAGGATCAGGCCAGTCTGACAAAAAGAGAAATCGAGGTATTGGAATTGATCTGTAAAGAGATGACGGTAAAAGAGATCAGCGAAGAACTTCACCTCAGCGAGCAAACCATTCAAACACACCGCAAGCACATGATGAAAAAGATCAATGCTAAAAATGGTGTCTCTCTGGTTCGCTACGCCATTCAAAATCAGATCGTTTCATTCTAGTCTCGAAAACAGTCGCGTAAAAATTTCTTGTTCTTGGGCGTCCTCCAGCCTAGCGAATCTATAGTTTATGCTGACTAGGAGTCCCCGAGCTTGTCGAAGCCATGCCTTGACCGGCAGGCAGGTGTACCCACTTGCCGGTATTTTTATACCCACTTTTGGGTATTTACAAAAAACGGATCATTTCCTAAGTAACTGGTTATTAGCTGATTGATCAATTGCAACTGTTTCTTATGTTAAACAGTTGTGAAATACTATTTCTAGTATTCTTAACTTCAAGCTGTCGTTCAAATCTGAATGACATTAGCTCTTAGGTTGATGGTAGTCCATCTGAAGGCCGGTTCCCACTTACTCACTATTTCGGTTCCGGCTTTCTTTTTATACCGGAGCAATCATTTCCACTGAAATTCAACCTTCTTACCTGCGCTTAACCATCCGGTGACTTAAAATTGACTTACCTAAAACCTGGTAAAATTATACCCACTTTTGGGTATTTTTCGACAGCCATAAAATTATAAGTAATTGATTTACAAAGAGATATAAAATTTAGGCTTTCAGAACAAATGAAATCGATTGCAACAAATACCTAATTTGGTCTTGTCATTCAGCAATGAATGATTTAGCTCTTAGGTTGATGGTAGTCCATCTGAAAGCCGGTTTTTCAGGGAATTTGTTCTCAAACGCACTTCACTCACTGTTTCTACAAAGCCGGCTTTCTATTTTTCTTGAAAATATTGAAATACAACCGCCATAAAAAAACTCCGGTGATAGCCGGAGTTTTCTTTTTTAATATGATCTGGGCTGTTTGTTAATTCAGCCTTTCAAAGATCCCAGCCACACCCTGGCCACCTCCTACACAGGCAGTAACCATTCCGTATTTGTTATCTCTTCTTTTCATTTCATTGAGCAGACTGATGGACAGTTTAGCCCCTGTACATCCGAGTGGGTGACCTAATGCAATCGCACCGCCATTCACATTCAGGATATCCGTGTTCAGATCCAGGCCTTTGATCACTGCCAGTGATTGTGCAGCGAAAGCTTCGTTCAATTCGATCAGCTCAATATCATTTTGTTTCAATCCAGCTTGCTTCAATGCTTTCGGCACGGCCTCCACCGGACCAATACCCATAATTCGTGGGTCGACGCCTGCAGTAGCGTAAGTCACCATTCTGGCGATAGGCTTCAGGTTGTATTTATTCACCATCGCCTCAGACATCACCATCACAAAAGCAGCGCCATCAGAAGTTGGTGAAGAGTTACCCGCAGTTACCTGACCTCCGTTTTTGAAAGCTGGACGAAGTTTCGCCAAACCTTCCATGGTGGTACCGGGTCTTGGGCACTCATCTGTATCTACTGTGAACGTTCGTTGTTTTCTTTTCCCATCGGGTCCAACGAAAGTTTCCTCTACTTCTACAGGAACGATCTCGTCTTTGAACTTACCATTCTGGATCGCCTGGATCGCTTTGTTGTGAGAAGCAACAGCAAATTGATTCGCATCGTCTGCAGTGATCTCATAATCCTTGGCCAATTCCTCAGCCGTCAATCCCATATTCAGGTAATACTCAGGATGCTCTGAAGCAATTTTATAATTCAAAGCCGGCTTGTATCCCATCATCGGTACCATTGACATGGACTCAGTTCCTCCTGCGATGATACAATCGGCTGTTCCGGAGTGCACTCTTGCGCAAGCCAGGTGAATGGCTTCCAAACCCGAACCACAGTATCGGTTGATGATCATTCCAGGTACGCCAATCGGTAATGACAACAGCGAGATCATTCTTCCCATCTGCATGCCTTGCTCCGCTTCGGGAACAGCATTGCCCACGATCAGGTCATCCACTTCATTGGTATCGAATCCTTCTACTGAATCAACCAGGTGTTTGATCACATCGGCAGCAAGATCATCGGGACGATAAAATCGGAATCCTCCTTTTTTGGCGCGACCAACCGCAGATCGGTAGCCAGCTACTATATATGCGTTCATTTTAAAATCTTTTTGTTTCTACAATTAATTTCTCAACGGCTTGCCTTTGAATAGAATGCTCTGGATTCTTTCCAAAGTTTTAGGCTCACCACACAAACTCAAGAAAGCTTCTCTTTCCAGATCAAGCAAGTATTGCTCCGATACTTTCGAAGATTGTGAAAGATCACCTCCACACATGACCCAGGCAGCTTTGTTGGCAATTTTCACATCATGCTCGGACGCGTAGTTCCCAAATCTCATGCCTGAAGCGCCAGCCATCAATGCAGCAAGACCACCTCTACCTAATACTTTGATATCTGTTCTCGGTGAAGGTTGCGTGTATCCGGCCTCATCCAACTGGATCACTTTATTTTTCGCATCTGCCAATAATCGCGTGCGGTTCAACGTGACTTTATCCGCTGCTTCCAGAATACGCATGCCTCGGGCCTCTTCTGCCGAAGTTGCGACTTTAGCAGTTGCAATACTCATAAAATACTCTTGCAACGTATTTAGTTCCGGATCACCAGGAATGTATTCATCCGCAGCTCTCAAAGTGAACTCTTTTGTTCCACCCCCACCAGGGATCAAACCGACACCAACTTCCACCAATCCGATGTAAGTTTCCGCATGTGCCTGGATGGCATCACAGTGCAAAGACAATTCGCATCCGCCACCCAGTGCCATTCCAGCCGTTGCAGCAACAGTTGGAACAGAAGAGAACCTTGCTCGGGTCATCGTGTTCTGGAACTGTCGGATCATCAGGTCGATTTCGTCGAACTCCTGATCTACCGCGTACATGAACAACATCGCCAGGTTTGCACCGGCAGAGAAGTTGGCACTCTCATTACCTACAACCAATCCTCGGAAATCTTTCTCCGCGGTATCGATCGCCATATTGATGCCTTCGATCACTTCCGCACCGATGGAATTCATCTTGGTATGGAACTCAAGGTTCAATACGCCATCTCCAATATCGTAAAGGGTTGTTCCGTCGTTGCTCCAAACCACATTGTTGTCTTTGAACGCATCGAGGAAAATAAAGCCTTCGGTTCCCGGAATGACTTTGTACGATTTACTTGGGATATCGTAGTAGTGTCTTTTTCCGTTTTCGAATTTGTAGAAAGATTTGTGACCGTCATTGATCATGGTCGTCACCCACTCTGCAGGTTGCAGGCCAGCTTCAACCATTTTATTATAGATCTCTTCAGTCCCCATCGCATCCCATGATTCGAATGGGCCCATCTCCCAGGCGAAACCTGCAGCCACTGCACCGTCGATTCGGTAAAGCTCATCTGCGATTTCAGGAATTCGGAATGAACAATATCTGAAGAGGTCGAAGAACGTACTGCGATAGAACTCACCTTCTACACCGTCGGCGTTGATGGCAATTCTCAATCTCTCTTTCACATCTTCCACATCCTTGGTTTTCTCAAGGACAGAAAGTTTCGATTTTTTCTTTGGTCCGTACTCGAAAGTTTTCAAGTCGACCTCAAGGATCTCTTTCTTTCCTTCCGGAGTTACGGTCTTTTTATAGAAACCTTGTTTGGTTTTGTCGCCCAACCATTTTCTGTCGGACATTTCTTTTACCACTCTTGGCAATTGGAATACGTCGCGAGATTCGTCATCTTTCAATGCAGCATACAAGTTGTTGCTCACATTAACGGTCGTATCCAATCCAACCACATCCGATGTACGGAAGGTTGCTGACTTTGCGCGTCCGATTACCGGACCAGTGAGTTTATCAATTTCACCAACACTCAATCCGGTTTTATCCACCGCGTGCATGCCCGACATCATGGAGTACACTCCGATTCGGTTGGCGATGAAGGCTGGTGTATCCTTACAAAGCACAGTGGTCTTTCCAAGATAGAGGTCACCATAGTGCATGAAGAAATCAACAATTTCCGGATCCGTTTCCGGAGTAGGAATGATCTCTAGCAACTTCAGGTATCGCGGTGGGTTAAAGAAGTGCGTTCCGCAGAAGTGTTTTTTGAAGTCATCACTTCGACCGTCCAACATTAAATGGATCGGAATTCCGGAAGTATTACTCGTGATCAGTGATCCGGGCGTTCTGTGTTGCTCTACTTTTTCGAATAGTGATTTTTTGATATCCAGATTTTCCACCACTGCCTCGATCACCCAATCACAATCCTTGATGAGGTCCATGTTGTCATCAAAGTTGCCGGTGGTGATCAGCGAAGCACTCTTTTTATTATAGAGCGCCGCAGGCTTGGCTTTAAATGCTGTTTGTAAGGAAGTATTTACAATCCGATTACGCACAGAGGGGTGATCCAACGAAAGACCTTTGGCTTCTTCTGCTGCATTGAGCTCCCTCGGAGGAATGTCCAGCAGAACCGTTTCGATACCAACGTTGGCAAAATGACAAGCGATTCTTGACCCCATAATTCCGGAGCCTAAAACTGCTGCCTTTTTAATTGCTCGTTTCATATTCTAGTTCCTGTATAAATGTATGCAAATGATTTTTATCGTCAATGACAGTGTTGATGGCCTGGATGACTTCCAGAAAGGTTCGAAGCTTGTCGTCGGAGACGACTGCTCGTACGCGTTGATTAAATTCTTTTACCGATCTTCTTGAGATCTCTCTTTTTCGCTTGCCTTCCTCTGTCAACAATACCCGAACCGATCGTCCGTCTTCCTGATCTTTTTCGCGATAGATCCAGCCCTTTTCTTCCATCGCTTTCAACATCCGGGTAAGGCTACGTGATTCTAATCCAAGCTGAGGGGCGATCTTAGTGGCAGGTGTTCCATTGTCAAAGTCAATGTTGAGTAGCACAAAACCAGTCGAAGCAGTGATGTCAAATTTGTCACCGTACTGATTGTACATCCTGGAGATTGCATGCCAGGTGGCTTTGATGTTATAGTCTACCGTTTCTTCTCGCTTCATTTCTTCACGTTTTAATTCCAACTCGCGGATGTGGAGATTTCAAAGATAACAAAAATAGTATGCATGCATACTATTTTTTGAAGTTTTAGCTTTTGTGGCCATGCTTGTTAAGTCTCACCTTTTTAATTTTACTTTAGAAGACGACAATTCATGGCGCAATCCATTCCTCCTTTATTCTACTCATTTGAATCAGACGATCTGTTCAAAAAATGCATTGAGTGCGAACGACCACTTGATGATGATTGTGATTATGTGATTGAGAAAGCTTTTCGTAATTATCCAGGTTACAAAGCCAAAGATGTCATTTTCGATTATGCGCTTTGCATGAACTGTGCTTTGGAGATCCGGGAGTCCTTTTCAAAAAAATCATTGGAAGCGATGGATCAGTATTTTGCACAACATACGCAGAGTCGCATTGTGCTGGTAGATGAAGAGGGCAACTTCAATGTGGACGAGTGTCTTTCTTCTTGTCTGGTCAAAGGAACCAAAGTGACGGACTTAACCGAATACCAGATCTACGCACATTGTCGCGGAAAGCAGTTGAGTTCGCAAATTCCTCCTTACATGGTCAGCAATGAGGCAGTGGATGATATGCTTCCTTTACTCTCGAACGAGACCCAGGATATTTTGAATGGATTCTTCAACAAGCACTTCTCCCCCGATCCTTCGATCATGAATCCTGTTCCGAAGATTGTGTTGGTGTGATTTCGACAGGCTCGGGGGCGCCTAGCCAATCTGACAATAGAAAGTGCTATCGAGACAGGTTCAGGGACGCCTTGTCAATCTGAAAGGGAGTTCAATTCAAAATATCTCCCCGCAGCTGACGGAATCTTTTTCTCGCTTCAGCGGCGTACATACTTCCAGGATATTCAGTGAGGAACGTGCGGTAGAGTTCTTGTGCATCTTCTGTCTTGCCCATGTTCCTTTCCAGAATTTCAGCTTTTGCAAAAGCGGCATCATCTGCCAGGATATCATAGCCATATTCCTGAAGTAGTTTTTCCAGGTATTCGACAGACTGATCGAACTGACCTAGCTCCCGGTAAATTTTGGCAAGGCTCCAGTAAGATTCATCAACAATGGAATGTCCTGGGTTTTGATCAATCAATTCTTTGAATGAAGCGATGGCTTCTTCGTTTTTATTTTGGAATAGCAGCAATTCCGTGTCCGCAAATTTTTTCATTACGAAATCTGATGTATCCAGTATCGTATTATTGTTAATCAGCAGGCTGAGAGAAATCGCATCGTTCGAAATTTCCCGTGTCGTGGCTCTTTTCAGAATATCGATGTGGCTCAAAGCAAGGGCGAAATAACCCGTGTAATAATTGAGTTTTGCATTTCGCAATTTCGCCTCGTATCCAACCAGGGTTTCTTTATTCAGTTTTTCTACTTGTGAATAAAGCAGCGAAGCTTCCCAGGGATCTCCTTGTAAAAGATAAATGTCTCCCAAATCGAGTTTACTTCTAGATATGAGAATCGGGCTTACTCGTGGAATGGCGATGATGTCCTCCAGGATATCAATGGCGATCTGCATCTCGCTCAAATGAAACGCATGAAGTAGTGCTTTGCTTCGCATTCCTTCCATGGTGATTTTGCTGGCACCTAATTCATCGTACAATCTTTGATATTCAATGGTGAGTGCTCGAATGGCTACTTTGTCCACGGGGAATGTGCTCTTGACCAAGCCTTCCTTACTTACGATCAACATTCGACGTGCCTTTCCATAGTTGTAAGATTTGCCGAACGTTTTCACTACATATTCATAAATGGTGACTGCATCTTGCCATGCTTTGTTGTCAATCGCAATCCGGCCGATTTTAATGGACTCATCACCGGCGGAGCCGGTCCGGCGATCCAGCGCTCGGGCTTGTAGAAAAGCGCCGTAAAAATTTTTGCGCTGGAGCTCGATCCAAATGAGCAGTTCGCTGTACACGGAAACCTCAGGCTCCTTTTGAATTTTTCGGATCAGGGTCTCCTCTAAGAAGGCCAGGTCTTCTTCATCGGCGAAGAGATTTTGAAAAATATTTTTGATGTAATTCAGATTGCTGGGATTCGCTAAGGCATAGTACAGATACTCCTCGACCATGAGCTGTTTCTGATCTGTCATCCGATACACAGTCGCAAGGTCCAACGCGTAGGCCGCAGGGCGGCCGTTAATTTTTCGGGCTTGATGCAAGAAGTCAATCGCATACGAAAACAGCTCCTTGGTCACGAAACTTTGAGCCAGAAATGTCAATTGATATTGATTTGTCTCAAGTTGTTTTTTCAAAGCCTGAAAGGCCGCTTTTTGTTTTTGTTCTTCTCCTGTCGAAGCGTATAGAAAAATCTGATCAACGCGATATTGATAATTGGTGGGATAATATTTCAGGGCAGTGGTCAAATATTTATCCGCCTCCTTGAAACGCTGCTGATTGACCAGTAAACTAAAATAGTTGGTGTGAATACCCGGAATGGCTTGTCGTTGTTTGGCCAGGTCTTTGTAAAGCGCCTCAGCTTTTTCCAACTCTCCATTCACATAGTACTCATTACCCAGCTGGACATTTTGCTCGATTTGCGCCGGACTATTTTTTCGCTGCGCAACAAGACCAGTTGTTATAAATAGGCAAATGATTACGACGAGGTACCTCATGTTTATCTTATCCACAAATTCTTATACTAGTTTAATATTATAAGGTTTTTTTTAAAGAAGTATTATTCATTATTAGGACTGTGGATTTGTGAATAAGTCATCAAAATTAGATTTGTATTATCCGAATGTTCATTAACACCAATTGCCTGGCGTTTATACACATGTTATATCCACTTTATTCTATTGAAAATCAAGCTTTTAATATTTAGTGTGTGGAAGTGAATAAGTTGAATGTGGGTAAAGTGAAATTAAGGTTATCTACATCGGGGTGATGAAATTTTATATTTAGGGAGATGTTATGAACGGAAGCAAGGTGTGAGAAAAGGCTGAAATAATAAATGCCCTATTATTCACAGGATGTCATGTGGTTATTCACAGGTTATCAATAACAAAGTTGTCAATATTGATCTCCCATTTAGCCCTTAATTCGGTAAAGCCAGGATATAGTCTAACAGGTTCTGGGGCCTGATTAAGATTGAAATTGCCGTAGGTCCATTCTCCGTCGTTGTTGGAATCAATTAAAACCCGTAGTGAGTATTGACCTGGAGGAATCCTTGTAAAGGTTCCTTTAGGTGTATTTCCTTTGGTAGCAATGACGTTATATTTCTTGTCAATCAATTCCACAAAGTAACTAGGTTGATCTATTTGAATAGAAAATCCAATCATACCAGTTTCTATTTCCTCTATAACGGAATAATTATTTTCAATAACTTCCGATGAATCTCTTTCTATGGAAATGATTGCTCCCTTGTTAGCATGGAAAGTGAATCTATTGAAATCAATGACCTGTGTTACTGAATCTGGAAGGGATTGATTAATGATGCTTGCCACAGAATCTGAATACTGTTTCCAATCAAATACATATTGAATGGTAAGATTGGTCTTGTCATGATTTAATGAGAATTCAGGATTGTAGTAACTCAAGGGTACTGTGAGTAATGAATCACCTTTGATAGTAAATGCGTTTTGATCAAATGAAACAACAGGTTTATTAAAAGCCACCTGGATCTTTACAGAATCTGGTAAGGAGGAATTTGGTTTAGGTGTAGTAGTAAGTGTGAATTTCTCTTGCTTCTTAGATGATTCATTAAACTTAATGTAGATCGTATCTTGTGTTACTTGTTGTAAGGTGTCGGACGCAGTGAGGTAAACAGCCAGGCTGTCCGGATATTGAGCCTGAGGATAAAATCGCAGAGAGGCAGCATCGGGATTCAATCGATGATAGATCTCATACAATGAATCTGAAGTTACTGCCTGGTAGGAAGTCAAAGCTTTGTTGTAACGTACTTCAAAGTATTTACCTCCGGGTCTACCGGTCAGTAATTCTGGTTCAGTAATATCGAGAAGAATGGTATTTAGTTGGATAGTATCATAGTTGGCTAGCAAGTTGATCGTGTCAGGTATGAAGGTGTGTTTCTCCGTCGCTGCATCAAATAGAAGATTACTGTTTTCATCTTTAAAGGCAAAGAGTTTGTATTGATCTGATTTTATATTGGTGATCTGAAAGAATCCTTGCTCATTCGAGTTGATAAAATACCTTGGTTTTTCTTTGGCATAATTCAAGGAGTCATGAAGGGTATAAAGACCAATGGTCATGCCTTCTTCGACTTCTTGTGTTAGCAAGTCTTTTATGCTACCTGATACAATCAATGAATCGATAACAGGTCCTGTACTAAATGGAAGTACCAGGTTTTCTGCTGGTGACTTTTCAGTGATGTCCGTAATGCCTTTGAAGAAGTTAAAAGTATAAGTGGTACTGTCTTCAAAGGGCTCTTCGAATTTAATGATGACGCTGGTCTTCTTGGTTTGAACTACGTATTTGTTTTCGGTAGATGGGGTAATGATCAGGTTTTGTTTGAGCTGATCTGCTGTTACAAACTCATCGAAAGTGAGTCGGATAATATTGTCCTTAAAGTTGATGGCTTGCATCTCCGGAACGGACTCTAATAAAGTTGGAGGTATGGTATCCTTAGGTCCACCGGATACAGATATAGGGCTTGCACATTCATTAAGAAAAGGAATGATCAGAATGAATGGGATGATGAATTTTAAGAATGATCTCACTTCGTTAAAACGTAAATAAGGGAGGAATAATTACCTGTTTGTTTCGCTTTTTGATTGGATTTAAGTCCGGTTTTGAAACCACGTAACATAGCTAATTTGTTGCCAATGTACTTTTCACTCAACAAGGACACATAGAAAGCATCTAATTTCATTGGAATGGTTTCCTGAATCTTCATTTTGGTCTTGGTGGCTAGAGCCTGCATCGTTTCTGGTGTGAAATGGTACAAATGTCGGGGGACATCATATCCTGCCCAATATGCCTGATAATGTTGCGCATCATATGAGGCACAGTTTGGCACTGCTATTAATAGTTTACCATCGTCCTTTAATAGTTTTCGTAGTGCTCGAATGGTGTCTATCAAATCATGAATATGCTCCACCACGTGCCATGCAGTGATGACATTATACTTCTCTTTAAGGTCTTTGGTCAATTCGGGATATACGGTAAGCCCCTTGCTGATGGCTTTATTTCTTGCACTTTCACTAGGCTCTACTCCAGTAGTCTCCCAATTGCTCTGCTTCATATGAGCCAATACATCACCTGTTCCACAGCCATAGTCGAGCATTCGTTTTTCAGTACTGTAATTAGTTATCAGCCTCTTCTTCCAATTCAGAGTGAAATGCCGTGCCACCTTGTAGATTAGATTGGTAAGGTTATTACTATTATCAGTATGAGAGATATAATTCTCGTTCTCATAATAGGCGCCTATTGCTTCTTTGTCTGGACGTGGATTTGTATATAGCAGTAAGCATTTTTGACATTGGACGATAGCAAAGCTTTCCTTGCTGTGACTATGATCGTCTACAATGATATGATTAGAATGACTGCTAAAACCACAGAGTGGACATTCCTCAAGTTTTTCGTACATGCCTATCTACCGAGATGAACCATTAGAATTGAGATATCAGCAGGACTCACGCCACTAATTCTGGAAGCTTGTCCAAGGGTAAAAGGCTTCACTTTTCCCAACTTCTCAATGGCTTCTGCAGATAATGCGGTGATTTGACTGTAGTCAAAATTTGGATTGATCTTCTGATTTTCCAAAGTGATCATTTTAAGAGAATTCTCGTGCTCTCTTTGTATATAGGATTCGTATTTAATTCGGATCTCAGCCTGCTCTAATACCTGTCTGTCGAAATGATCCAGATAGTTGAAGAGGTCATCTGATAGAGTGGCTATGGCGTCTATATGGAGTTCTGGTCTTTTGATCAACTGCTTCAGTGTAGACTTCTCCTTGATAGGTGCTGTAGGAATAGATGCCAGAAAGTCATTTGCTTCTGTGGGACTGGTCTTGGCTTCTGTCAATTTCTCAATGACCGTCTGTGTTTCAGACTCCTTTTTAAGCATGGTCTCCAGTCTTTCTTCAGTAGCTAATCCAAGATCAAATCCCTTTTGAGTCAATCTTTGGTCGGCATTATCCTGACGAAGTAAGAGTCTGTATTCAGCTCTGGAAGTAAACATGCGGTAAGGCTCGTCTGTGCCTTTGTTGATCAGGTCATCAATGAGCACACCAATATATGCTTCGGATCTATTTAAGATGAAAGGATCTAATTCGTTATGTTTCTGATGGGCGTTGATTCCAGCGATCAATCCTTGGCATCCTGCCTCTTCATAGCCTGTGGTACCATTGATTTGCCCGGCGAAATAAAGGTTTTCTACTAGCTTGGTCTCAAGTGTAGGCTTTAATTGAGTGGGCTGAAAGAAGTCATATTCGATGGCATAACCGGGACGGAACATCTTAGCATTCTCAAATCCTGGTATATGTCGAATGGCTTCGTATTGTACATTCTCAGGTAGAGAAGTTGAAAAGCCGTTTACATAGACTTCAACTGTGTTCCATCCTTCAGGTTCTACGAAAATTTGATGTCTTTCTCTTTCGGCAAATCTTGTGATTTTGTCTTCTATTGATGGACAATACCTGGGCCCCAAGCCTTGAATTCTTCCATTGAACATAGGAGATTGAGAGAACCCAGTCTCCAAGGTCTCATGAACTACAGGATTCGTATAGGTGATCCAGCAGCTTCTTTGCTCTGTTAGGGTAGCAGTTTCATTAGAATAAGAGAACTTCTCTGGCACTTCGTCACCAGGTTGTTCTTCCATTTTAGAATAATCCAGGGATCTTCCATCCACTCTGGGAGGTGTACCTGTCTTCATTCTACCGCTTTTGAAGCCTAATGTTTCCAGTTGTTCAGTCAAGCCCGTCGATCCACGTTCTGCTGCACGACCCCCACCAAAGTTCTTTTGCCCAATATGGATGAGCCCATTTAGGAATGTACCATTTGTAAGTACTACAGATTTGGCTCTGATTTCAATCCCCAGACTGGTCTTAATCCCGACTGCTTTATGATTCTCCACCACAACTTCAGTGACCATCTCTTGCCAGAAGTCTACATTTGGGTTCTGTTCCAAGGCTAATCTCCACTCCTCTGCGAATCGCATACGATCGGATTGCGCTCTTGGACTCCACATAGCAGGTCCTTTTGATTTGTTAAGCATACGAAACTGGATCATGGTCTTATCGGTAATGATACCAGACATACCTCCTAAGGCATCTATCTCTCGAACAATTTGTCCTTTAGCGACTCCTCCCATTGCAGGATTGCAAGACATCTGTGCAATGGTGTTCATGTTCATGGTGATGAGCAAGACCCGAGATCCCATATTAGCTGCAGCGTTAGCAGCTTCACAGCCGGCATGACCAGCTCCAACAACAATTAAATCGTACTCTGAAAACATGGCTTTTGGGTGTTCCACGTGGAACACTTTATTAATCCTTACTTCTTTATTTCAATGTTCCACGTGGAACACTAGATAACTCATGAATATTCTAACCTACTTGATCCTCATAAAACGCGCGCAATACTGTGTTGGTTAATCTTGATTCTGTAAATGTTAAGTCTTACTTACAAGACAATATCTACTGTGATCTTGATCAGCCATGGCTATTACATGAGTAATCTCATGCTGCCTTTTCAATATATGAACGTAACAAAATAGGTTTAATTAGATGTTCCACGTGGAACACTTAATTTTCGCAGCAAAGATAAAGAAGCTTCTTCTTTCTTAGTCATGAGTATTTGCTCCTCTTCTGTCTTGTCTTTATATCCTAGAAGATGTAGACATCCATGGGCAATGACTCGCATTAATTCTTCTTCAAAACTTACACGGAATTCCTTCGCATTATCTGCTACGCGATCGATGGAAATATAGATATCGCCAGATACGACTCGTTCTGCAGAGTAGTCGAACGTGATGATGTCCGTGTAATAGTCGTGATTGAGGTAGTCCTTGTTGATGGTCAGCAAGAACTCATCCGAACAAAAAATGTAATTAAGATTGGAGATTTGTTGTTGTTCTGATTGCGCGAGAGCGATGAGCCAGCCTTCTATCGCAGGCTCATCGAGGTTGATGGGTAGGTTGACTTCTTCCGAATGGAAGTATATTTCAGTCACTATTGTAGGTAGAATGTCAATTCCACTACGCGTCCTTCGTCTTTGAAGGTCACTTCATCACAAAGGTGTTTCATCAAAAAGATGCCTCTACCTCCAGGGTTTTCAAGATTTTCTGGTGCTGTTGGATCAGGTAATTCGTCGTATTGAAAACCTTCACCTTCATCTTCAACAGTGAACCGAATGGTATTTTCTTCCAGCTTCAACTGCAAGTCAACACTCTTACTCTTGTCTCCTTTGTTTCCATGAAGGATCGCATTATTCACCGACTCAGTGACAGCAATCATGATGTTACCATAAATGTCATCGTTGAGGGCATACTTCTCTTTTGCATTGTCGATAAAGCTCTCAATGATGCGGATATTTTCCGAAAGAGATGGAATCTGTATTTGAATGGAATCCATTAATTGTCTCTACTTAAACGTCTAAAATATTCGTTAACTTCTTTCTTGTAAAATGGACTGAGTTCCAAAGGTACATTTTTCAGCAATTCTATTTCTTTCTCTCGAGCTTTTAAATATTCCTCGAAAACTTTAGGACGCTGACGATCATATTCAGCAGCTGATTGAGCCTCTCGTTTGTTATCAAAATCCTGGTCCCGCGTAGAATTCTCTGCTTCCAACATGCGCGTTTCGATATCTTTTTGTCGATTGATCAACTGCTCCGTGAGCCTTTTGTTCACAAGATCGATCTCATTCATTTCCATCTGCTCCATGATCTCTCCCAATTGTTTTCCTATTTCATCATTGCCTGGCTGGCCCTCCAATTGCTTTTGAAACTCTCTCAATTGATTCCTGATCATCTCCTGCTGTGCCGCCATTTTGGCTAAGGACTCGGATAGTTTTCTTCCCTTCTGTCCACTCTCTTTCAGTTCTTTGATCTGCTGGCTAAGCTGCTGTTGTAGCTTTTTCAGATCACCCATGCCCTTCTTTTTGCCATCTTTCTTGTTCTTATCATTTCCGTTTGAAGGCGAAGCATTAGCCATTGCCTGCTGCATTTGTTGCAAAGCATCAGACAACAGCAGCGACAGGTTGTTCATAGAACTCATGGCATACTGCTGGTTGCTCAGCGCACGCCCTCTGTTACGGTCTCTAAGCTCCGATAGCGCACCATCGATGTTACGGTTCATTTCGGTGACTTCTCTGGTTACAAAGCTTGAAAGCTCTGCCACACGTCCCGCAAGCGCTAACAGGCTGTCCTGTATCACTTGTGCATCGTCTTTGAGTTTCAGCTGCTCTTGTGATAATTCAACAAACCGAGGATCAACCTGACGGATGTTCCTGAATTCTTTAATCAGTTCTTCTTCTTTGAAAGAAAGTTTTACCAGATTGTCGACAATGTCTCTGAGGTTATCGATGTTTTCCATACTGGTTTGAGATTGCATCGCAGCCTGCATGTCTTCCATCTTTTGACTCATCTGCTGCATTTGTTGTCCTGATTGCTGCTGACGCTGACTTCCATCCTTACGTTTATTGTTCTCCAGTTGCTCCTGAGCATCCTTCATGCTTTCTTCAATGTCTTGCTCATCCTCAGAGAAGTCTTGCATGGGCTCCGGATCTTTGAGATCCTGATTGAGATCCTGAACATTATCTAATTGTTCTTTGATCTTTTCAAATTCCTTGGCAATCTCTTTTTGTTCCTGGGCAGACTCTTCAGTAGACTTCTCTTTGTTGGCTGTTTCTTCTGCCAATTCTTGTTGCTTTTCAGCCAGTTCTTCCAGATCCTTTCCGGTACGCTCCAGCTCTGATTCCATTTTCAGTCGCTTGAAGAGTTCCAGGGTTCGCTCTAATTCATTCTCCAGATCTTGCTCATTTGGAGACATACGGTTCATCATTTCCTGGATTTCATTGCTTTCTGCCTGTTCTTCCAATAGTTTTTGAAGTTCATCGTACAACTTCTTGGTTTCTTCATCCAATAATTCTTCCATTAGTTCCTGGATCTGATCGGCTTTGTCCTGCAATTGTTCACTTCGCTCATTGAATTTCTGTTCGCCATCTTTCAAGTCATTGAAATCTTCCTTCAGCTTCTGAATTTCTTCTTCCAGTGCCTGACGTTGTTTGAGGATTTCTTCCAGCATGCGTTCTTCCTGCCACTCAATTTCCTTTTTACTTCTAAGTCGATTTTGTAGTTCTTCCAGTTTTTCATTCAGGCTTTTGCTTTTCTGAATGCTGCTTTGCAATTGCTGCTCTGCTTTGCCTGATTTTTTAGCCAATTCATTCCGAATTTCCGCTTTGCCTGGTACTTTGAACAGATACGAAGGAGATTTTACTTTTTTAAAGCCATTGATAGCGTCATTGTCTGTTACTTCAACATAAACCTCCAATTGTTCATCATCTTCAAGGTTGAGTGAATCCAGGTTCCAGCGGAAGTAGTAAGTCTGCTGCAGTGAATTGATCGTAGCAGGAATACTGACTTTTTTTGTGTCGTTATCACGTTTGGCCACTAATTCCAGTGATCTTATGCCATAATCATCGGAAATACTTCCAGCAACAACTACATATTCGTATAATACTGTATCAGCGAAAAACTGATTACTGATGGATGGAAGCTCATCTTTGATCACATCGATGTTATAGGCCAGTTTCTCTTTGTTCAGGCTGTATTGGTTTTCACTTTTGATTTCATAGCTCGTGGACTTCATGAATCTTCCTGAAACACTGAAAACACTGTTTACTTCTTCTGCAATGAGTGAGTCGTTAGGATCAGAAACGGCTAACCAAACACTATTAGCCTCTTTGGCGTTGATCTGCCAGGTAGCTTTGGTTCCTTCAGGAATTTGAAGGTTTCCTACATTGCTGACCGATTCATGGGCCTTGCGCGTGTGAGCTGGATAATCCAATTCAATGTTAAATGAGCCAATTTCCGGTCTTGTAAGAATATTCAACTGATATTCTTCACTTCTGAATCCTGCGGCGTTCAAATGGAATTTTATGTTTTGATACGGTTTGTTGAACGTAAACTCGAACTGATCGGAAGTTAGAGGCGTCATTTTCACATCACGATCGTTGACATGAAGGAAGACGGTTTCCGGAAGAGAACTCCCCTTCATTTTTACTTTTAATTGGAAATCTTCATTTCTGAATGCATTTAGCGATTCATTCTCTACCGAAAAAGTGAAGGGCGCTTCTGGAATGTATTCTTTATTGTAATTGACAATTCTTTTGCTGCTGTCTACAATCGCCGATGGAAAAGCCAGGGAAGTCAATACGACGATGACGATTAGAATGCCAAGAACTCTTGCATATTTCCAGTTGATGGAGAAGTCAACTGCTTTGGCAAACGGAACTAATTTCATGTCTTCCATTCGCCGATTGATGCTCGCAATGATCAAATCACTGTCCGCATTGTCATTTGATAACTGTATGGTATTCAGGAGTTTATCATCAATATCAGGAAAATATTTCCCTATTTCGCGGGAGGCATTTTCGTCAGAAATTGGAGGAAGTACGCCTGATAAGTAAAGAATGGGAATGGCTATCCAATAGGCAATGGCTCCGGTGAAGAGCAGCAACAAACCAAAGAACAGTACTTTTCGAACGGTGGTATCGAAATTGAAACTGAACTCCAGTACCCCGGTTAGAGAGATGAGCCCAAATATTAAAATTAAAGCGATGATCAATCCCTTGATCAATCTGCTGAGGTACAACTTTCTTTTATACGCTCTTAGCTTCCCTGTCAATAAATTCTCCATTCCTCAAACGGCTATTCCTATTTCTATGGTAAAGTATTCTAATATTTGCATTTTCAAGAGTTTCTCTTGCTCTAAAAGGTCAAATCGTGGTAATTTCTTAACCAACTCCCAATGCGGCCACCCTTCTTCATCTACACCTTTTAATTCATAATATCCTGCAAGCGACAAAACTTTGCAGATGGCGATGTGCATCAGGTCCTGTTTTTCTTCTTTCGAAAAAACCTGATTTCCCTGGCCAAGTTCCTGAGTACCAATGAGAAACAAGACACTGTTCAGGTCTTTGGGTCGTTTCCCAACAATGGTTTCGAGTGCTTTCATAAGCCGACTCCATCGTTGTTGCATTTCTAGATCTCTTTGGTAAACCATATCTTTAAACTTCAATAAGACCAGATGGCTGTAGTATCATACGCAAAACGCGTTTTCTCGGATTTCATTTCGACGCTTTATCCTGACAATTGTATCAATTGTTCGGACATTTTGGTATCAAATGAGCAGTTTTTGTGCACTTCCTGTGCCATTGACCTACCGCTGACCAATTACCACCTTGAACCTGAGAACCCACTTTATCAAAAGTTTGCTCATAATCCGGCCGTAATAGATGCCTACGCTTACCTGCATTTTCAACAACGAGGTGTAGCACAGAAAATTCTACATGAACTAAAGTACAAGTCGCGATCTGCAGTCGGTGAATTTTTCGGGGCCTTGTTGGGTACCGAATTGCTCCGTGCCGAGCTGACCTATGACATCATCGTACCTGTTCCCATACACTGGCGAAAAAAGAAGAAACGTGGTTACAATCAAAGTGATTTTATCGCGAAAGGTATTGGCGCGGTTTTGAATGTACCGGTGATGGATGACGTACTGACCAAAGTGACTAATACGGAGACGCAAACGAAAAAGACAAAACTTGAACGTTGGCAAAATGTGGAAGACAGTTTTCGAATTGTGAAGCCGACGGCCTTATACAAAAAAAATGTGCTTTTGGTCGATGATGTGATCACAACTGGAGCGACGCTGAGCGCGCTGTGTGACCAGATGGTCAAGTGTGATCCCGAATCCATCACTGTCGGCGCGTTGGCGACGGGAGTTACGTAACTTTTTTTACCCTTAACTTGCTGTAATAGAGTGAATTAGAGTTCTAAAATCTCGTTTTCAAAATTAAGGCTCAAAAATGCAAGGAATGGAGAGGTTTCTACCCGATTCTCTGGAAATTTCGGTTTTTGGTCAAAATGTCATGGATTTTCTCACTTTTTGAGTTTTGCTGTGAAAAATTCTCGTCACCAAAAATTTTTCGAAACAGTCAAATTATTTTTTTGAAATAGAAGAGCCTTGAAGTATTTTAGATGTGATCGGATTTTTCTCTAATCAAGGAGTTAATCTTAATCCTCATAGTCAGTGAAGTGTTCCACGTGCAGTTGCGGTTTAACCTTTGGAAATAAGCGACTGTGGAGACACAGCCCTGGGTTTTTAGTTTCCTTTCATCCCTTCGACTCTAGAATTAATTGTTTGAGCTTTCTAACGATATTGCTAATCTCATTTTGGCGATCAAGATTGACCTTGATCAGTGAATCATAGCAATCATGAGTTTTCAACTGTTCGATCTCAAATTGGAATGGATAATCTTCAAGCCAGACAAAGGGTTTATCCCAATTGATTGCTTCTGTCTTGCTGTCTATCCAATCAGCTCCAGAAAACGATTTAAGTAGGGATAAATCTCTATCATAATAATATTGGCTTAAATATTCGATGGCTCTGTTGGCACCAGTTCGGCAATGAGTCGTGAGCCATAAGCAGTTAAAGTTCTTACTTACAAATGCTATTAACTCTGAGGCACCCGCTGGCGCTTTCATGTCTTTTGTCAATAAGACTCCATCAATATCCATGTATAAATTCGGTATATTGTTTGATTTCATTAATTGGTGTTCCACGTGGAGTCAATCTTAGATAGAACTTTTCTCTCTAATAAAAGTACAATTTTATTAAAATTAGTTTCACTTCAACACAATAGCGAAAACCTCAAGCCAACGACAACTTCTAGCACTTCTTTTTTCTGAACTAATAAGGTGTTCTCTTCGCTGTATTTTATCGGGTTTTTCTTCCATATTAATAAAAATTTTGAATTTAGGTTATAAAAAGAGAATTCGCTGTACTTGCCGTCTAATCGCCTTAATCGATTCTGAATTTACTCGAAACCTGAGATGAAATATGGAGGATTTTGCAAGGTCAAATGAATGGCGCTAGCTTATTTTAGTACAAATTCACTCTTTTCAAATGAAGCAGTTTAATAAATGTGAGGTGGATTTCATATTGCCTAAAGTAAAGCGAGCCATTTGGAATCAATACGTTTGTGAAGACACAAACGTGGGCTTAAAAGTCAGATAAATGTTCCACGTGGAGTCGGAAAATGCTTGCCTATTGTGGATCCAAAAAAAAGTATGGACATAAAAAAAGGCCACCAAAACGGTGACCTCTTATCAGGTTATGTATTCTTATTTAATAATTTGTTCCTGCATGGATCATTGCGCATCGGAAACCGATGGTTGCGGTTGAAGAATCTTCCATCAATGATCGGCGTGTTCCTGGAGACATCCAGTAAGCCACATCTTGCCAAGAACCACCTTTGTACACTCTCATTCTTCTGAAGGGAGGATTATCAGCGTTGAACTCTGATACAGAGATACCTGCATTCTCTGCTTCTTCCTGCGTGTACTGGCCTTCATTACCAATGAAGCTGTAACCTGCATCGTAGTTGCCTTCCTCATCAAGGAAACCATCTCTACGAACCGGGTTGAAATCTTCTACATCCTGGAAAGACAATGGACGGTACACATCCTGAACCCACTCGTTTACGTTTCCAGCCATGTTGTACAGACCGAATTCGTTTGGAGGATAATCGTAGATGTAGCTGGTCAGCATTGCACCATCGTTCAACTTACCAGCAATACCGGCATAGTCACCTTTTCCTCTTTTGAAGTTAGCCAGGAAGAAACCTTGCGCTTTACCGTAAGGATTTCTAAGTGCGTGACCATCCCAAGGATAAAGTCTTCTGTGCGTCTGGTTCTCGTTAGCCCACTGTGTTCCGATCAATGCTTGTGCAGCATATTCCCACTCCGCTTCTGTTGGTAGTCGGTAATTAGGTAGCACCACGCCACTTTCCAAAGGAATTCTTTGTGACCCTCCGCCACCTACGGAAGCAGAAGCATCTTCCGCACCTGCGAAAGCATCATCTCCACCATCGTCAGCAATAGGATCAAGTAAACCAGCTTCAGCAGCCAACTCATTGTTAACAACGTCAGTTCTCCATCGGCAGTAGTTTACAGCTTGTCTCCAGTTCACACCCACAACTGGGAAGAATCGGAAACCTGGGTATCTGTAGTAGTGAGCTACATAAGGATCGTTGAAAGCCAAATCCTTCGCCCATACCGTGGTATCAGGAAGGTTGTTTTTCCAGTAGACTTCATCAGAATCTAACTTGATGTAGTATTCGTACTCTAACCAGTGAATATTAGCCACCTCAGTTTCATCCATGTAAAAAGAAGCAACAGTTACCGCACGCTCTACATTGTCACGTGTGAAAACCACATCTTCTTCGAATGATCCGAGGACAGTACGACCTCCTTCAATAAATACGAGATTGGGACCAGCGGGCTGACCACTGTAATCATTTACAGTGAAGGCTCCTTCCTCATTGTACTCGAGCCCTGTCGCTGAACTTGCTGCTCCTGGTGCAGTACTTGTGGGAGTTCCACCACCGCCCAAGAAGCAAGAGCTTAGCATCATCGCACCAGTAAATGACGCGAGAGCTGCATTAAAAATCTTTTTCATAACCTGTTTTTCTCTTCTGTAGCGAATTAAGCTACTAAATAATACAAATATTCTAAAAATACCTATTTAATGGCAATCAAAGCCAACATCTCTAATTATTAATGGGTTTAAGCGGGAATTTATTGTGTTAGACCATCAAAAAATTATGCTTCGACCATTAACATGCTGTCCAAATGCTCAATCGCCTCTGAAACGTTCTCCACTGGGTCAATTGAGATGATCAACTTGTTTTTGTACTCACGCATTTTACATTTTGCCGCCTGTTCCTTCACATATTGTAAGACCATTCCGAAGGTTTCTGACTGGAAATAAGCATCGTTATCTTCTACCATGAGATAGCCTTTCAGCTTTTCGCCTTTCAACGTAATTTTCTCGAATCCGAGTTTTACGCCTCTCCAGCGAAGCTTCACACTTTTGATCAACTCATCGACAGCCTCTGGTGCTGGCCCGAAACGATCTTCCAGCGATGCTTTGAACTCACTAAGTTTCTTTTCATCATCTATTTCAATGTTATCAAGCCTGGAATAAAGACTCAATCTTTCCGCAGTACTTTCTACATAATCTTGTGGAATCAGGATTTCCAGGTCTGTTTCTACCAGACAATCGGCTTTGATCTGTTGTAATTGTTCAACACCAAGCATCTCCTGAGTAAACAACTCTTTGAATTCGGTTTCTTTCAATTCCGTGACGGCTTCGTCCAGGATCTTATGGTACATTTCAAAGCCCATGTCGTTGATGAACCCGCTCTGTTCACTTCCAAGCAAGTTACCAGCCCCTCTAATATCCAGGTCGCGCATGGCCACTTTGAAACCATCACCCAGATCGGAGAATTCTTCCAGCGTTACGAGTCTCTTTCGGGCATCTGAACTGAGCGTGGAAGTAGGTGGTGTAATAAGGTAGCAATAGGCTTTGGTATTGGATCGACCAACTCGTCCACGCATCTGGTGCAGGTCGGAAAGCCCAAACATGTGCGCCCGATTGATGATGATCGTATTGGCATTAGGAATGTCCAGCCCGGATTCTATGATATTGGTGGACACCAGCACATCATATTCACCTTCGATGAATTTGAGCATGATCTTTTCCAGGGTTTTACCCTCCATCTGCCCATGCGCCAAGCCAATTCGGGAATCGGGAACCAGTCGATAGATGATGTTGGCCACTTGCTCTATGTCGCTGATGCGATTGTGTACAAAAAAGACCTGACCGCCGCGACGGATTTCATGACTCACCGCATCACGGATGAATTCTTCGTTGAATTCCTGCAATTCTGTAGTCACCGGACGCCTGTTGGGTGGTGGCGTGCTGATGATTGACAAATCTCGTGCACCCATCAAGGAAAAATGTAGCGTTCGGGGAATCGGTGTAGCCGTAAGCGTCAAAGAATCCACATTGACCCGCATTTCTTTTAGCTTTTCTTTGACTTTCACCCCAAACTTCTGCTCCTCATCAATGATCATGAGCCCAATGTCTTTGAACTCCATGTCTTTATTGACGATCCGGTGTGTTCCGATCAGAATATCAATTTTTCTTTCCTTGAGTTCTTTCTTGATCTGGGTAATTTCTTTGGTTGTTCGGAACCGATTGACATAATCTACCACAATCGGGAAACTTTTCAATCGTTCCATGAACGTATGGTAGTGCTGAAAGGCCAGAATCGTCGTAGGAACCAAAACTGCGACTTGTTTCCCACTATTCACGGCCTTGAATGCTGCGCGGATGGCTATTTCGGTTTTTCCAAAACCTACGTCGCCACATACTAGTCGGTCCATGGGGTGACCATTTTCCATGTCTTGTTTCACATCTGAGGTCGCAGAACTTTGGTCCGGTGTGTCCTGATACATGAAACTTGATTCGAGCTCGGCTTGCAAAAAGTTATCTGGTGGAAACGAAAACCCTGGTGCCGCTTTTCTTTTGGCGTAGAGTTGGATCAGGTCCTTCGCAATGTCTTTGACTTTTCGCTTGACCTTCTTTTTCTTGTTTTCCCATTCTTGCGAACCCAATTTATTCACCGCGGGTGGACCACCTTCCTTTCCGGAGTATTTGGAGATCTTGTGTAAGGAGTGAATGCTGACATACAGCAAATCATCGTCTCGGTAAACCAACCGAAGTGCCTCCTGCATGTTTCCATTTACATCCACGCGATCCAACCCAGCAAATCGGCCCACACCGTGATCCACGTGAACCACATAATCGCCTGCTTGTAGTGCTCGAAGCTCTTTTAAGGTCAGTGCTTTTTTCCTCGTGAATTTGTCTTTGGTATCTGTACGATGGAAGCGGTCAAAGATTTGGTGATCCGTATAGCAAACAATGCCCTGGAGGTCATCGATGAACCCTTCTCTCAAACCAATGGCAATTCCCTGGAAGGAAATGCCCGGATTAACTTCCTCAAAAATGGTCTGCAGTCGTTCGTGTTGCTTGAATGATTCGGCCAATATATAATTGGTGTAATCCTGCCGTTGGTAATCGGACAAATTATCGGCTAGCAGCTCAAAATTCTTATGAAAACTGGGTTGAGGCTTAAAATCAAACTGGAACTCCTCAGATTTAGGCAAGTAGAATCGTTTACCGAATTCGATTTTTGTGAAAGGCTCTACCAGTTCCGTAAAAACAGTCCCATTGTCAAAAAGATCTGCAGGACTCATCACTACCTGGGTGTTGCCGGAAACATTCATGAGCTCATCAAACGACTGGGACGCTTTGTCAAACCCTTTGTCTACAATGTCGATGATCTCACGATAATCTTTCATCCAAATGGCCGTGCTTTCGGGAACGTAGGACAAAAAAGATTGTCGTTCCTCCTTCAGGAGCTTGGTCTGAACATCCGGAATGATGCTCAGGCTTTTCAATTCATTTTTAGAAAGTTGCGATTCGGGCTCGAATTCCCGTATGCTTTCAATTTCATCTCCGAAGAGCTCGACACGGACAGGGAGTTCCTGAGCGAAAGAATACACATCAATAATTCCCCCACGGACCGCAAACTGGCCGGCTTC
Organism: Cytophagales bacterium; assembly: GCA_033344775.1. Taxonomy (NCBI): domain Bacteria; kingdom Pseudomonadati; phylum Bacteroidota; class Cytophagia; order Cytophagales; species Cytophagales bacterium. The sequence goes on from JAWPMT010000006.1 coordinate 443,637, forward strand.
ATAGACAAAATCTGTTCTTTCGAAATCGTAAGTAACCAGTAATTCTGTTAGAAACTCAACGTCTACCTTTTCCCCAACACTCGCCTGAAAGGTATTGTCTACCAACGATCTTTTGTTGATCACCTTCTCTGTGAATGCTTCCGGATAAGTCACTATATATAAAGAGTCATCTCCGGCCTGATTGATGGCATTCAATACTTCTGCTCGTTGCAGGATGTTTGCATTTTCTACTTCCTCGAACTGGTAAGGTTTTTTATAGGAGGTGGGGAAGATCAATACATTACCTTCCTTGTCGAGGATCTGTCGCAGATCGTGATAGAAATAGTTGGCTTCTTCACGGTCGTGCAAAACAAACAGGTTGACACCTGGCCTTCCCAATCCCGTAGCTGCTCCGACCAGCGCATCTGCACTACCTGCTAATCCACGTAATGCAATATTGGTTTTTTTACTAAGGCTTTCTCGAATAGCACAAACAATGCTTTCGTCCTTGTAGGAATAAAGTACTTCTGAAAAGTTCACTCGGAAAATGGTAAGAAGCGCAAAATTATGACATCTGAGAGACCACTCATTGAAAAACTTTGTCGCTTTTGCTCTTTATGTTCAATAAGAGCCAACAATTTCCGCCATTCTTAAGTTTAGAATAAACGATATGTAGTGTGAAATAATGAGTCAGTCTCGCACAGGATTAAAACTTAGGCCTTCAAAAAGCCAAACCGATCACCCACATCACTGGGAACTACTGGTCAATTTTTTCCTGATTGCCACTGCGGCGTTGTTCATTTATGTTTCAGCAGCCTATTTCGCTACGTGGTATTCAGGAGATACGCACCTATCGAAATTCCTGATCATGGGCTTTCTCCTGTTGTTGCCTTCTTCTCATTTCATGTTGGCCTTGCCACGTCATTTTGATATGGAAGCAGATAAGAAGATGGTTTTGGCATTAGGGCTTTCTTTGTTATCCCTGGTCATTTTCTTCGTTTTTCAATGGCTTGCCTGGTCGGATAAAATCGTGCAGAGTCCGGATTCATCTCCGTTCATTTATGCCCTTTCCATTGCTCACGGGGCATATTTCCTGTTGGTATTTGTCGTCACACTGTTTCAATTAATTTATGTTCGACGCAACCAAACGGACATGGTTAAACGTTTAATCTACTACAGCAACGGTTTCCAACGGATGAAGCTTGTCTTGCTGGCTCGGGTTTGGTTATTCCTCAATATCCTCTGGGGTGCAGTCATTTTTGCTTTTCTGCTGATCAGCTAAACCGCGCAACGAGCATTTTCCCGATTCATTGTTCACTTAAGAATATTAATATTTTTATTTTTTTTTGAAACCTTTTTAGAAAAATTACGATTAATCTATCATAGTACGGAAAATAATAATTCAAGAAATTGACGTTATCGAAGTACTTTCTTTTAGGTTAGGTTGGTGATTAAGGCACGGGAACCCTCCCAGGGTAAAGTCCGTGCCTTTTCTTTTTGGCACCCTTCCTTCCTCGCGGCAAGGCGAGCGAGAGCCTCAGGGTGCCAAGGGATCAAGCAATATTCCTGGGGAGCAACGTGATAGGATGCAATTCTTGTGATTTAAAAAATGTAGCTGTTATACTTGAATCATCTTCTGTGCGTCTTTTGAGGTTTGAACCATCGTTTCTCTTACCACTTTTCCATCGATGAAAAGTGGCCAAAAATCTAGGCCTGATTCATTTCTTAACGATTTTTGACCCAAAAGAGCAGGAACAAAATAAACTCGCCATTTTATTTGTTGACTGAAAAACATAATTTCCAAGCTCGAACAGAATTTTGTTCTTTTCTGCTCTCTATTGAATCAAAAACCTAAAATGAATCAAGGCCGCTTCGAAACGGCAAATCCTTTCAGTGCAATTACTCCACAGGTTTTCGGATTGACCCGTGCCAAGTATGGTTCACCGAATTATGAACTCATTCGATTAGGCTTTACGGCTTTTCCAATCAATTTTATTAAGCGAGCTATGCCCAAAATACCGCAAAGCGTTTATCGAACCACATTATTTTATCAACGGCCTTACCTCCAATCTATTCGTGGCTAATTTTGTTCCATGAAAAAGGCCATCCTCTCCATTCTGTTATTAACCATTTTCCTTCCTACTTCTTATTCCTGGGGTCCTACCGGTCACCGTGTAGTAGGATTGATCGCGGAACAGCACCTGTCTAAGAAGGCTTTGAAAAGAGTGCAGGCTGTTTTGGGGACAGAAACACTGGCAGAAGTCAGCACATTCATGGATTTCATCAAATCCGATAGTAAGTATCGACACATGAATCCCTGGCACTACTGCACCATTCCGGATGGCAAAACCTATGAAGAAGCGGGTACGCCGGAAGAAGGGGATGTCATCATGACCATAGAAAGGCTGATCTCAGAATTGAAATCCAAAAACTTTTCCGATGAGGATGAGGCGTTTGCCTTAAAGATGTTGGTGCATTTGGTAGGAGACATTCATCAGCCACTACATGTAGGAAACGGCGAAGACAGGGGAGGCAATGATGTGAAACTCGAATATTTCTATCGATCCTCCAATCTGCACCGCGTTTGGGACAGTGGCATCATCGATGAGCAGAAGTTTAGCTACACGGAGTACGCCGACTGGATCAATCATGTGGATGCGACACAGGTAAAATCCTGGCAATCCGCGACAGTCCGACAATGGGCTGCAGAATCTGTGACTTATAGAGGCCAGGTCTATGATATTCCTGAAAACAAAAAACTAAGCTGGAGGTACAATTTTGATAACATCGAGACGGTAAACCTGCGATTGCTGCAAGCCGGTGTACGATTGGCGGGCGTTTTGGAAACTATATACGGTTCCTAAAACTCATTAAAGGCTTTCAGGTCGAGCAAGAACTGGTCAGCTTTTTTGTATCCCGTAGATAAAAACTTACTGCCAAATTCCTCTTCCCAAAATACGATGGCCGGAAGGTCACGCACATTCCAGCTGGTGGCAAGAGCTTTGTTAGTGATATTTTCTCCTAAGAAATCGATGGATTCCAGGCTTTCATAGTCCATTCTCACCGCATAGTAGTTTTCGTTGATGTAGGCGATCACGGCTTTGTCGGTGAAGGTTTCTTTCTCCATGACCTTGCACCACTTGCACCAGTCCGCGACCACATCCACAAAAACTTTGCGAGGCTCGGACTTCATCAATTCCTGAACGTCTTCGAGTGTATACCACTTCAATGTGTCAGGTTCCTGGTTGACCTGAAAAGCAGTAATATTAAAAATGGCGGCAAAAAGTAATGTTTTCATTTATAATACAAGTGATCTGAGCTTATCCGTTGCCCGCTCTTGCTCCACCAGTACTTCGATCGCTAAAACCATATTTTTGGTTAATCCCAATAAAGCCGCGGCTTCTCCGACCCGTGCCCGTTCGTCATCTGCATAATCATCATCTGCATAACTCATCCGAATTGCGTCATAGATCAGCAGCTTATTAAAACTCGCGACACTTCTTGAATCGATCTTTTGAAATACTTCGTCGAGCTCCTCCTCTTCAAAATCATACTCCTCCCAAGCCGCAACGGTTGCCTCATCCACATTCAGGCTTTTGGCAAGGCTGATCGTCAGCCATTCTAATTCGGGATCCGAAACTTCTCCGTCAGATCCTGCAATCACAAGAAGGGCATATCCGTAATCCTTCCAGAACTTTTGAGGTAACAGTGACATTCCGTAAAAAGCCGGAGCCACATTAAATAAATCTTGAGACATGTCTGAAAACGAGTATTTTCTCCAAATTAATGACTTCTCGCGAGAATTAGAATTAAAAAGCTTGCGGACCGCTTTATGTTTCGGTAACGCAGGCCTAGATTTAACTCACTAAATCTAGCCGTATGTTTTCTGCATCTGATAAGCAACAAATTAATGACCATGGTCTTGATCTGGAGACCGTTGAAAGACAGATCGCCTATTTTAAAAAAGGATTTCCGCCTTCAAAACTGAAGGCACCCGCGATTGACGGTAGTGGGATCATGATCCTTGATGATGCAGCGATTGCAAATGCGATATCAGGTTATGATGAATTGTCTGCAGATAAGACGATCGTTAAGTTTGTTCCCGCTTCAGGGGCAGCAAGCCGAATGTTTAAAAAGCTGTTTGCTTTTCTGGAGTCTTACCAGGGTACGGAAGCGGATTATCAGGAGTTGATTGCTGATCAAAAGGGAGGATCTGTTTTCGAGTTTCTGAAAAAACTTGAAGATTTCGCTTTTTATGATGAATTGACTGACCAATTTGGTGCAGACAAGAGTTTGCAGCAAGCACATGTAAAAAGAGAATATGGTGCGATCATAGGCGCTTTGCTGAATAAGGATGGCATGAACTACGGCTCCTTACCCAAGGGACTGCTGAAATTCCACCGGGAAAATGGTGTTGTTCGTACACCAGTGGAAGAACATGTGGTCGAAGGCTGTCAATATGCCAAAGGGGCTGATGGATCGGTCGCGTTACATTTTACTGTTTCCCCTGAGCATCAATCTGCTTTTGAAGCACATGTAGAATCGCTGCGGACATCCTACGAATCAAAATTCGATTGCAAGCTTCAGGTTTCTTATAGCATCCAGCAGCCAGGAACCGATACCATTGCCGTAGATCTTGAAAACGAACCTTTCCGAAATGAAGATGGCTCCTTGTTGTTCAGACCAGCGGGCCATGGTGCGCTACTCGCCAACCTCAATGAGATTGATGCAGATGTCGTTTTCCTGAAAAACATCGATAATGTGGTTCCTGATCGCCTGAAAGAAGAAACCATCAAATTCAAAAAAGTAATCGGCGGTCTTTTACTGAAGTTGCAATCTCAAGTATTTGCACATGTCGATGCACTGAAATCAGGAAAAGGCGATTTGAAAGCCATTCAGCAATTCATTGAAGAAAAGCTGGGCTATCGATCAGATTCAGACCTTTCCGGAGAAGCCCTTTTGAAGATATTGGACCGACCTATGCGGGTATGTGGCATGGTGAAAAGTGATGGTGATCCCGGAGGAGGGCCTTTTTGGGTGGACAATGGCGACGGCACGTCTTCTTTGCAAGTCGTAGAAACTGCTCAAATAGATCTTTCGGGTGAAGGCCAAAAAGAAGTATTCAATGCAGCCACACATTTTAATCCGGTGGATGTCGTCTGTGGATTGAGAAATGCTCAGGGAGAAAAGTACGATCTCATGCAATTCAGAGATCCGGAAACAGGTTTTGCCACGGAAAAGTCTAAGGATGGCAAATCCCTTAAGGCGCAGGAATTACCAGGATTATGGAATGGCAGCATGGCGTTCTGGAATACGGTTTTTGTAGAAGTGCCGTTAATTACCTTCAATCCGGTAAAAGCGGTAAATGATTTGTTGAAGCCGGAGCATCAGGGCTAGAATAAGAGGCAATGAATGATTATTGTTTGGGAAAATTTATTGGACACCCTTCAGGGCCTGGGAAAATCCAAAAACGTTCCTCCTTCATTAAACTAGAGTAAAACAAACAAAGTCAACCTGGCCTCGTATCGTCTGAATTACCTATAAAGATTTCACAATCGCCTTTTTGGTGATGGTCAGGCGGGTGATGACCAGAGACTGTTCGACTATTTCCGGATGGTAGAAATACACCAACTCGGGAGTATCTGATAAGTAATCGGTTAAATCCTGATTATTTTCTGAAGCGTAGAGAAAAGCTTCCTGCAATTCCTTTTCTTCTTCAGTTTCTGCGGACTTAAGTTCAGTCACTTTAATTGCTAGGCTGTCTGTGAAGGATTGTAATTGATCTGCCTCAGAAATATCGAAATACTTCTTACCGATCTCTTCCCCTCTTCGAACGATATCAGAATTGCGCAGGCGTTTCAATTCTCTGTTGGCCATTTCTCTTTTGACTGCTTCACGGTCAACACCATTTTGTGTGTCGCATCCGGTTAAAACCGTGATAAATATCAATAAAAGGAACAACAGTGGTGATATCCATGAATTCTCAGTGTGACCAAAGGTCAAAGAGCGAATAGAAGTAGGTACTGTATTAGTTTTGCGCATTAAACTCAAGCTGAATGACTGACAAGTTAGAGGCGATCAAACACAGGTTCGAAGAAGTAAGCCAGCTGATAGTCCAGCCAGACGCCATGTCTGATATGGGCAAATATACCAAGCTGAACAAAGAATATCGGGATTTGGAGAAGATCGTGAAGGTGTACGATCAGTATCTGAAGGTAACCAATGATCTGGCAAGTGCCAAGGAAGTACTGGAAACCGAAAAAGATCCTGAGTTCCGGGAACTAGCCAAAATGGAAATCGATGAACTGGAGCCTCAGGTGACAACAATCGAGGAGGAACTCAAGGTGATGCTGATCCCTAAAGACCCGAACGATAGCAAAAACGTGATTCTGGAAATACGTGCTGGAACCGGGGGAGATGAAGCGGCCATTTTTGCTGGCGACCTTTTCCGAATGTACGAGCAATATGCGGATTCCAGGGGCTGGAAGTTTTCTGTCCTGAACCTGAATGAAGGCAGCTCCGGTGGATTCAAAGAAATTGTGGCCTCTGTAGAGGGAGAAGATGTTTTTGGTCAGTTGAAGTTTGAATCCGGAGCGCACCGGGTGCAACGTGTGCCCGCTACCGAATCACAGGGCCGTGTCCATACTTCTGCAGCAACTGTTGCGGTATTGCCGGAAGCAGAAGATGTGGATGTAGAGCTCAACATGGGCGATATCCGAAAAGACACATTCAGGGCTTCAGGAGCAGGAGGTCAGCACATTAACAAAACAGAATCTGCAGTTCGGTTGACGCACCACCCTACGGGAATCGTGGTGGAATGTCAGGATGGGCGTTCGCAACATGCCAATTACGACAAGGCTTTGAAAGTACTCCGCTCTCGTATATACGAAATGGAACTTAAAAAGCACAATGAAGAAATTAGCTCTGCCAGGAAATCCATGGTGGGAAGTGGGGATCGCTCGGATAAGATCAGAACTTATAACTACCCACAAGGCCGGGTCACGGATCACCGCATTGGTTTTACAGTGTACAACCTTCCTAATGTGATGAATGGCCAGATTGGTAACTTCATTGAGGAGTTACGGATTGCGGAAAATGCAGAAAAACTGCAAGAAGGGGAATAGTTGATGAATTTCGTCGTTTGATCATCACAGATGAAACCTAATCCTATTCTCTATTTCCTTGCGCTGACCCTACTCTGGTTTGCTTGCTCTATTGAAGATGATATGAGTCCGGAAGGTGTATCCGTGGGCAACCTGGTTTTCAGTACCGATACAGTCAGTTTCGATACGCTGATCACTTCCCGTACCAGTATTACCCGTCGTTTTCGAATCTTTAATCCTTCCAATCAGGATGTCGTGCTGAATGAAATTGCTGTAGCGGGAGGAGATAATTCTTTCTACGACATCATTGTCAATGGAAAGCAGGGTGCAACAGTAGCCGATGAATTGCTACCAAAAGGAGATAGTATTTTGGTGTTGGTGAATGTGAATATTGATCCGAATGATCAGGACCTGCCTTTTTTGGTGAAAGATTCCGTCATTGTTAGTTGGGGCAATAGCACCACAGACATCAAATTGGAGGCCTGGGGCCAGAATGCTATTTTTCTGCGCAATCAGATCATATGTGACCAAACCTGGACCAGCGAACGGCCTTATGTCATTCAGGGATTTGTGGCGGTGGATTCTTTGTGCACATTAAGTATCGAACCTGGTACCCGTGTGTTGGTCGACAATGGAGCCTCTATTTTAATGGAAGGAACCCTGGATGTGCAAGGTGATTCTGCAAACGTGGTAACGTTTAGAAATACGCGATTCGATCCTGGTTTCCTACAAGCGCCCGGCCAATGGGGCGGATTGGTCTTTTTGCCAGGGAGTAGGAACAATCGTATTTCCTATGCAACCATCGAAAATGCGGTGACAGGCATCTTCAGTTTTGGTACGAACGTCGAATCGCTCAGGGTTCATTTGGACGTTGACCATACAACGATCAGACACATGTCTAATGCCGGGATCCAGGTATTTACTGCTGAGATGAATGTGAGCAATACACAGATCTATGACTGTGGTGCTTTTATGGCTTCACATTTTGCCGGTGGAAACTACACTTATGACCATTGCACGTTTACGAATGAGCAAACCAGCTTTATTCGTGATGATCCTTCCGTGGTATTTCTGGATAACTTCCCACAGGCGGAAGATCCTGTGGTAGAAGATCTTTCCATCACCATTACGAACTCGATTCTTTGGGGGTCGGAGGATGAGGAGCTATTCATTGGCAATGATGGAGGGGCAGTGATTGAAACCATTCTTCAACAGAACATCATCCGAAGCGAGGAGGAGATACCGGGTAATTTCACTTCCAATGAATTCAACTTCCCTGGATTCATCAATGTCTTCTCGTTTGATTACCAATTGGATTCATTGGCTTTCGCGAGAGGTCGTGCCCTGGAGTCCAGAAGAACCGATGACCTCTTAGGCATTCCCCGAGATGATATGCCCGATATCGGCGCATTTGAAAGGGTGGATGAGGAATGAGCTATTGTTAGTTTTTCGAAACTACGGGTAATCAGTAGCTTTCTTCTCGCTTCAAATAAACGCGCCTTTTTCCCCCAGCATTAAACTCTTCAGCCCCATCAAACTGTCTTTTACTTGCGATCACGACGGTTTTATCATCCAGTTGTTTGTCCTGTTGCCAGAGGTCATATTGACTTTTCTTTTCCCCATCCGGGTAAATGGCTATCGCGGGTTTACCAGTGTAGAAGGTGTAAGCACTAGGTTCTTTTAAGTCATAAAGGAAAATTACAGGCCGGTCTCCTACTTCTTCTGCCAGTGCGTTGTACCATTCTTTTTGTCCTTTGACGTAATGAGGTCCAATTTTTTGTCCAGGGATTAAGTCCGTTCCGACATACAGTCGAAAGAGGAGCGTCAGCAAAATATGCGGCACCAGCAATGCGTACCACCACTTGCTGTGAAATCTGTCATTCCAAAACCGAGTCACCAGATATATGGCCGGTAGCCAGGCCAAAGAGGTCCACTGAATATGCACAACCCCTCGCAAGGATGAAAAGAGGAAGAAAACGAAGAACCCCCTGACCATAAAAGCCAAGGCCCTTTCGAATTGGTCTTTGGTTTTGATAAAAAGACTGATCATCAATACCGGACCTACGGCCAGCAATTGTTCTCCCACGAAACGAAGGGCGTATTTCAACTCAAAAGAGGAGGAACGTTCGATCAGATGAAATCGAATGGAAGGAAAATCATGTTGATATTGCCACCAGATGTGCGGTAGAAATAGCAGTAGAGAAATCCCTGTAATGAGGTAAAACTGCCGGTTTCGGAGTAGTTCTAAATTCGACAAAACGATCAATACGAAAAACAGGCCTGCGTGGTACTTGCTGTACAGCATGGCCGCCCCACAAAAGCCGAGAATGAAAACGTGCTTCAGTTGATTGCTTTTTAGCCACTGTTGATAGTAAAACAAAAAAGCAGCCCCAAAAGCGATCAATGGCCCATCGGGAAATACCAAAAACCCCAGGTAATTCAAAAAAGGGACAGCCAGTAGCATCAAATATATCGCCGGTGTTTTTAACGAGTCTTTTGGGACCATCTTGAAAAAAAATCCGATAGCAATGGTGATCAGTAGTACGTTAACCAATCGCAAACCGAACTCATTTTGAAAAAGTGAATATCCTATGTCGATGACCAGCGCGACCATAGGAGGGTGATCAAAATAACCCCACTGCAATTGTTGGGTGTAGATCCAATAGTAACTCTCGTCGTTGTGGGTTTCGGTAACTGCCGCCTGGATAAGGTTGATCACTAACCAAAAGAGGAGGAATAGTTGGGGAGAGTTATTTAGCGCTTTTTTGATCAAGGGGTAAAAATAAGCGAGAGATACCGGTATTTTTTCGACCAAATAAACCTAGGCCGAAAAAAACCGGCATGACGTCAAGGAAATCACTTCGTATGGAACCGCAGATATGCCCCGACAGAAAAGGATGGCGAAGCCAGGATTTGTTGGCCGGACAGAGCCATACTCACATTGGCGGTAAACCCATACTGGTTTTTGACATCCACGATGACTTCAGGTGATAGCGCTAAATATTCCACATTATTGCTGAATAGCCCTTGATTCGGACTTGTAGCTAAATCACCATTCCTTAGTGATTTTACGCCGTAAAGTTTAGTCAGGAAGGTCAACCAAGTTTTGTACGTATAGCCTACTTCGAAACCATAACGAAATTCATCGGACAAGTTCCGGGTTCGATTATTGACTCCAGCCATGATCGATAAATACACCGGAACCGGATAAAAGGAATGACTGATGTCCAGGCTTACCATTTGGTTGAATTCACCATCTCCTGTTTGCAACGATTCCGTGCGACCACCATTCGCGTTTCCAAGAGGTATTCCTCCGGTAAGCGAAATACTCACTACCGTTGGCTGATCGGTCACAATACCATATTTCAACGTAATGTCCGCGTCTCCTAATGAGTTGACAAAATCACCCTCGTCTATGGAACCATCCAGTTTTTGGAATTCATTCAGTGTAACCCTGGAGAAGAATGGGAAATACACAACACCGGTCAGTTTCGAAGTAATTCCATACTCCGCGTACAGGCTACTAGTGTAAACCGAGATTTTTGGACGAACATCAATAAGATCACCTTCCGGATTGAAGTACCGATTGCTTCGCATGGCAAACTGATTAAATTTCAGAAAACCATTGCCTTTCGGTTGAGGCCATCCACCCCCAGCCACACCATTGAAAGCTATCAGACTAAAAAGCAGGAGGCCATATATTTTTAGTCGCGTCATCAATTGCTCAAACTACCCAGTCCCAGGGTCACATTAAAGGGTTCGCACCATACAATGACGTAATCGTAACTATCGATGGTGGTTTCTGGAGAAACTTCCGTCACATTGATGCTAAAAGTACCGTCCTCGCTTTTGCCAAGATTAACCCCACCGGTAACACTACGCTCCTGGTTGCTCAGATAGAAATATGGTCCGGGAGCATTGGGGTCGATGCTCGCATTTTCAAAACTCAGGATCAATTGATCACCATCTTGTGCTAAAGTGAAGTTTCCACTGATTCGGTACCCTCTTCCTTCCAATGAACCGCTTCTAACCATATTCGTATTTTCCGAAAAGGCGGTTACCTCGACCGATGTGGTTTTTCCATTGGTCAGGGCAGAAATGGTAGCACTTCCTTCCGTCAGGGCACGGGCCAATCCATTTTGGTTGATGCTGATGATCTCAGGAGCAGAAGACGCCCAATCTGCGAATACTGTGTTATCCACTTCTCCCGAGCTGTCAAAATACTGTGCTTCGAATTGGAATTGCGTACCTAACTCCATGCTTTGCGTCAAAACAACAATTCTCAATTCCTCGTCAAAGACGGTTTCAGCCCGATTGATTTCAAAACTTACTGAGTCGGAAAAAGCTCCGACTGTTGCCTTTACATCTGCAACGCCGACCCACAAACCTCGGATTGTTCCATTTTCATCTATTTCGGCAACGCTACTTTCCGCAACACTCCATGTTATTGGAAGATCAGGTTGCTTCACGATCCCGGTCAGGTCGGTGTATTCGGCGCGCAAAGTGAATGTCTCACCAACACTTAATGAATCAGGTGCTTCTACAATTCGAATAGATTCCTGCGAGGAGAAAACCGTGATGGAAATTTCTTCCTTTCTGTCTTCGTACTGGACCGATAGGTCGACAATGCCTTCTTTCAAAGCACGGCCGATACCATTTTGATCAATGGAGAATACGGTGGCATCAGAGCTGGACCAGATAAAAGTTACGTCTTCCTCCATGCCCCGTTCATTCATGTAACTGGCTTCAAGGGTATAGACGCCCGTAACATGGAAGTTTTCAGGGAGATTGGTGAGCCGGATGATGGGGGTAACCTCAGGTTCAAGGTCGGTTCCGATACAGCCCATCAGCCATATCAGTACTAGCGTAAATGAATATTTGAAGTTGATCTTGCCCATTGTCGTTCTTCATAGAACGGTACAAAGGAAACAACCTTTCTTTTCTTTCTTCAAAAAATTGAGTTGGATTGATACAAAGGGATAAATAGAGGACAAATTTTATGGAATCAACACGATTCTTACATAGGGTGCTTCTCTGAAAAGGATCAGCTGGTCATTTTCAAGGGTCAGTTGTAAAGGCTCTGCCCTTTCATACAAATGCTGTCGTAGTTGACCATCAAATAAACCGAGATATCCACCAACAGCAATACCAAGTGTTTCACTGATCTCAACAAAACGGAGAGCCTCTCCGTCAAATTCGTACTTTCCATGCTGATTGCTGGTAATAATCAGTGAAAATGTCCCATCAGTATGGAATCGTACGTTCATGGGTGCGTCACAAGGTGGATTCAAGAAACCATCTAGAAACTCCAATCGAGCAAAGCGCCAGTCCATATCCTGAAAAGTCCGAGGAGCTGAAGTAGAATTGGGCTCTAAAGGACATCCGGGCCCCGTCCATTCGATTACCTTAAGGCATTCCTCACAGTTGTTGACGTAGGCAGAATCCAATCGGGCCTGAAAAGAGATAGGTGTGATAGTCGCAAAGGTCTCCGGGTCGCATAGCGAAGGAGCAGTTACCCTTTCGGTAAAATCCTCCGATAATAGGTAATACTCAGCCGATTGATCTGCTGATCCGATGACCTCCAACACCCTTCCTGACATGGACGGATCGATCATGCAATTGGGTTCATCAGAAGAACAAGAATAATAGAAAACGATCAATAGAATTAAGGTCCATTGCATTTTCATCTCATTCGGCGTAAAAGACGAATTCAATATTTTCTTCATGCGTAAGCGTCAATCGGTTTCCGGTAATGCTTATCCTAACAGGAGTCTCTGAGAATAGTCTTTCAAATGTTTCTTCAATTACTCTATCGTAGCCATGTACTCCGGCAAGGGTTTGAATGGGATCTTTTTCAAAACGGATCACATCTCCGTCTAGCTCGAAAATTGGACTAAACTCGTTCCGGACTTTAAATATTGCACGATTGTTCTGAAAGGAAAGCTGACTGGTATTCAAGCAAGGACCATAAAGCTTTTCTTCCTCAAGGACTAAATGGTCAAACTTCCATGAGGAACTTAGAAATGGACTTTCCGTTTCCATTGCTACATGTCCCGGATCACACCCTGGTCCGGACCATTCGAAGATTTGAATGCATTCCTGACAGGCATCAGTATCAGCAGAATCCAATAATATTTGGTCTAGGTAAAAACCATCGGGTTCTGGAAAGATTTCAGGGTTACATATGACTACAGCTATTGACCCTGTCTCAAGAAAAACTGATCCTGCGATTGAGTCACTGGAAAAAGAGGTTAAACCAAACATTGGAATTCCAGAAACTGACTCATACGGACCCTCACAGGTCACACTTTCTTCCTTACATGAAAGAAAGAGAAAGCAGACGATAAGCAAAGACACAAAGCGGTTCATGTATTGAATGTATGAATTCATTCAATACAAGGAAAGTTAAGACCCGGGAATACGCTAATCGAGTACTTTGAATCGCTATTAAGTAGCCTTCTTATTCTTCGTTAAGGCATAGATCATCGCCGCTAAACCAAATAGGAATCCTGGAATGCTAAGGATTTGGCCCATGTTGATCGGTAGACCTTCTTCAAAGGCTTCCTGATTCATTTTGAAAAACTCGTCCACGAATCGTAGCGACCAAAGCAACATCATGAACACCGCGAACATGAAACCTTCCGGAAGTATGTCCCTTTTGTTTTTCCAAAGCCAAAATACCAGGACCATGATCAACAAGCAGTAAAGGGCTTCATAAAGCTGGGCCGGATGTCTGGCAATACCAATTCCCGAAATTTCGAGGTACTGAACGCCTCCTCTTTTCTTCACTTCATAGTTAAGTGGTTGACCTCTGCCAAAGTCCACGTGCTCGATCACTTCTGTATAACCCAATAGGGATCGTCGTAAGTTGTTCTCAATAAAACTAATTTCCTGTTGAGTGGTCCCGAACGTTACCCCTTCTTTGAATTCAACAATGGCTTTGATCGGATATCGTCCAGGAACATCGGAAGTCTTGGACCCTCCTTCTTCAAAGTAGACAGATTCAACTTTTTCATCATCGAAATCCAGGACGTCTTCGGCACCACGTGCATAAACGATGCCGTAGCTGGAATTCGTCATGGTCCCTTCCATTTCCGAATTCATAAGGTTTCCGGTTCGGATCAATGCACCGCATAGGCAAGTAACGATGGCCAAACGATCCAGCATCCATAACCAGGTATATCCTTTGATCTTTTTCACGAAAATCCAAATGGCCGTCAAAATTCCAATCGCACCGCCATGGCTAGCCAGCCCTCCTTCCCAGATCTTTAGGATTTCCAAAGGATTGGATAAGTAATATTCAGGATTGTAAAACAGACAGTGGCCCAGACGAGCACCCAGGATGACGGCCACCACCATATAGGTAGTCAGTTTATCTACATCCGTCTGCGGCTTTCCTTCTGTTCTGAAGATATAGTACATCACCTGTTGCGAAAGCAAGAAGCCAGTAGCGAAAAGCAATCCGTACCAGACCACAGGTCGATCTTCCAGGCCAATTCCGGATAAGGGAATGGTAAAAATCGCTGGGTCAGGACTCCAGATGATATAATTTAAAAGGAAGGACATAGACTGCTAAATTTTGCGCCAAAAGTAAGGAGTAAATAAAATGAGGACGGTGAATAGCTCCAGTCGTCCAAGGAGCATCAAAAATGATAAAAACCATTTACTTGCCGCAGGTAAATGGGCAAAATTATCAACTGGCCCTACGGTTCCGATCCCAGGTCCAATATTCCCAAGACAAGTGGCCACTGATCCAATCGCTGTATTGAAATCAACGCCAAACGTTCCCATGATGATCGATCCCAGGGCGAAAATGGAGATGTAGATCATGATGAACGCCAGGATGTTGAACGTGATGTCTCGGGATACCGCTTTGCCATTGTAACGAACCGGAATTACCGCGGAAGGGTGTAATTGTCGTTTGAGCTCGAGGATACTGTTTTTGATCAATAAGATGTGTCGGACAATTTTCACACCACCAGCTGTGGAACCAGCAGAGGCACCAACAAACATCATGATGAAAAACAGCAAGGAAAGGAATGACGTCCATTGCGTATAATCATGGGTGACATAACCTGTTGTAGTAATAATGGATACTACTTGGAACAGCGCATCTCTGATAGACTTTTCGAAAGAATCGTGACCCAATCCGAAGATGATGGTACCGACCAGAATAGAGGCAATCACACAGAACAAGGAGTAGAAAAGGAATTCCTGGTTCTTCAATACCTTTTTGAATTCACCGTGTAACCCGAAGTAGGTCATCGTAAAGTTCGTTCCGGCGAGGAACATGAATATGATGATCACATATTGAATGAACGGCGAGGTATAGTGGGCGATACTGGCATTTTTCGTTGAAAAACCTCCGGTAGCCATGGTTGTTAGTGCATGGTTGATGGCATCATAGAAATTCATGCCGCCGACCAGCAGTAACACGGTTTCTGTGACAGTAAGACCCAAATAGATTAACCAAAGTCGTTTGGCGGTTTCTTTGATCCGAGGTTGTAGCTTGTCCGGAGAGATGCCCGGTGCTTCCGCCACAAAAAGCTGCATGCCTCCAATGCCCAAAATCGGAAGGATGGCTACCGTGAGTACAATGATCCCCATGCCCCCGATCCACTGGGTGAGGCTGCGCCAAAACAGAATGCCTTTATGTACGGACTCAATGTCTGTCAAAATGGTGGCTCCTGTCGTTGAAAAGCCGGATAACGTTTCGAAGAAGGCATTCGTAAGATCAGGAATGGCCCCACTGAGGAGATAAGGTAACGTTCCGAAAAAACTCATACTGAGCCACCCGGCTGTAACGACCAGATAACCGTCTTTCTTTCGGAGTTCTTTGTTTTGCCGTTTTCTGGTAAAGATGAAAGCTAAAAACCCGGTAACAATGGTAATGGTCCCGGAAACGGTCAACGCCAAGAGGTCTCCTTCGCCATAATAAACACTAAAGGGAACGCAGACAAACATGAACGCTCCATTCAACATCAGCAGGATGCCGATGATATGAATGATCACTTTGTAATTGAAGGTCATCGGATTGGTAGCTGCGTAAAGTTAATTGGCATTCCGATGATTGCTTTTCGATTTACTTGAAAAAACGTTCAACGACATGGATACACTCCGGCTTGGAAAGCACCACGACCCGATCCTTGGGTTCGAACTGAAAGTTTCCTCTTACAGTATACCCCCGATTTTTTCGGATGACGCCACCGATGATGGCTGTTCTTGGGAAATCCAGGTTGCGTAACTCGCGTTGTAAGATTTTTGAATTGTCCAGCACCTCAAATTCCAGGATTTCCGCATCCACGCCGTGGATACTGGTCAGGTTGATCACCTGTCCCCTACGAATGTATCGGAAAATAAAGTTTGCCGCGATCAGTTTCTTGTTGATCAGCGTATCTACCCCGATGCTCTGTGACAAATGGATGTAATCCATGTTTTCCACGAGGGCAATGGTCTTTTTCACGCCAGCGTTTTTGGCCGCCAGGGACGAAATGATGTTCGTTTCTGAGTTACCCGTTACGGCAACGAAGGCATCCATGTGGTCAATCCCTTCTTCACGGAGCTTTTCCACGTCCCGACCATCACCATGGATGATCATCGTGTCTGCCAGGTCATCTGCCAGATTGAAACACTTTTCTTTGTTTTGCTCGACGAGTTTGATGTTGTATTTCTTGCTCAGCTGACGCGCGATGTGTGTGCCCATCTTAGATCCACCAAGAATCATGATGTTCTTCACATCAACTCTACGTTTCCCGGCCAGGTCCATCACGCGATTTACGCCATCAGGCTGCGCAATGAAATAGGCATGGTCCTGGTTTTTGAACTTGTTTTCACCGTGTGGCAAAATGGTTTCATTATCCCGTAGGATGGCCACCGTGGTGAAATTATGGTCAGGGTTGAGGTAGGCTGTTTCCGTTAAGGTTTTGCCGAACAGTTCCGAGTTTTCATCCACGGTAATCCCGATGAGGGACAGCATGCCTTTCTCAAACTCGAACGTATCGGTCATGGCTGTTTCTTTCAACAGCCGCTTTACCTCTTTTGCGGCAAGCGATTCCGGCGAGATGATTTCGTCGATACCGATGTTGCGCAGGTCCAGCTTTTCGCGCTGGTGCAAAAACTCGATGTTGGAAACGCGCGCGATGGTGCGCTTTACTCCCAATTGTTTGCCAATGATCGCCGTAGCGATATTGGTTTCCTGGTCAGAAGTAACCGCGATGAGCATATCGGATTTCGATATGTTCGCTTCTTCCAAAACACTGATGGACGTAGAGCTGCCCCGAATGGTATGCACATCCAGGGTGTTTGCGGCATGGCTCAGGACTTCTTCATCGAGATCCAACAACACAATGTCTTGCTCCTCGTATGCCAATAGTTTTGCCAAGTGGAAACCAAGGTCCCCAGCACCGGCAATAATGATCCTCATGGTAGCTTACAACCTTAAAGCGGGCAAATATAGTGGAAACAACAAACGCGGAACCCACCCGAAAGGTTCATTTCGACTAGCTGCATCAAATCACTGACTGAATGGTTTATCTCCCCGACTGAACCGGGTAGTGGGATTAGAGGAGGACTGTGGTTTTCTGTTCCTTGCTCATGGTCCATGAGCGCCAATGTTCAAAAAGCCTAAATTCTTGTAGGTGTCGGCGTTGTTTGGGAGGATAAATTAGTAGATTAGTGAGATGTATAGGAAGTAGATGGAATTTTGTTCTTTCTATTTTGATGTTATGCATTACTAAAAACAGAGTAAATGGCCAACTTAAAAATATTTGTATCCTCGACTTGTTATGATCTAAATATAGTTAGAGGACAACTACGTACTTTTATTTCTGAACTTGGGTATGAGCCAGTAATGAGCGATTACAATGATGTTTTGTATGATCCAAGAGATCACACTCATGAGAGTTGTATTAAGGAAATCCAAAGTGCTGATATGGTTGTTCTAATTGTTGGCTCTAGGTTCGGAGGAAAGGCAGTTCCTAAAGCCGTGGAATCAATAGATATTGATTCACTAAAAAACTTATCTAAATCTCCTAAATTTTTAGATGATAGTAATATTTCAATTACGCAACTTGAGGTATTAAAAGCGATCGAGCTTGAAATTCCAATCTTTACATTTATTGATAGTAAGGTTTCACATGACCATCTTTTCTATGAGAAAAATAAAGGCAAAAGAGGCTTTCTAAAAGGTGTTGATTTTCCTTCAATAGACAAAACTGAAACTGCAGTCTTTATTTTTGAATTTATAAACTTCATTAGGCATAGAACAAAAAACAACTCAATTGTAGATTTTACAAAGTACGATGATATCAAGGATTTTCTCACAAAACAGTGGTCTGCATTGTTTCAAAGATTACTCTATGAACAAAAAACTAAAAAGGCAGAAGTTAGAAGGTTTGATTTCCTAACATCACAATTAACAGACATAAAAACAACTCTTCTCACTTCCATTACTAATTCTGATTTAAAAGACACTGCTCGAGGGGCAATCAAATTTAGAAGACTAATCGATTTCTTGTCCGGAATTTCTGGGGAAAAGCAAAACGAAATATTGCTCTCGGACAAATCTTTTGATGACGTAATTAAAGCTTGTGACATTGTTGAAAGTAGAAGATCCGAAGGAACAGGATTTTCTTCAAGGAATCAATTTTTGATAAAAAAAGATGGCACTTTTTTTCAGTTACGTTTCCCGATCGAAATGGAAAGAATGTCACCTCACTGGGCTGATTTTAAAGAATTGAGTGAGGAATCGAAAAAAGCTATAATAAATGCAGTATTGGATAATGAAGATCATAGGATGCGAAACCTTAGATATGTAAATGAGGATTTTGAAGAATACATTTCTAATAAGATGAGCGATTCTGAAAATGAAGAAGATGCATAACAAATGCTAACAATAAATTTTGAGAAAGCGTGGCTATCGCGAGACCGGAAGTTGTGCTTTATAACTCCTAATCATCATATCTCGGCGTTATGGAATTATACCCCTCTAGTCGTAGTTTGAACTACGACTTCATATACGAGCGTAGGTTCAATCTACGCCCAGTAACAGCTTTTAACCCAATTTATATATGTAACAAGCATTCCCGGATTAGAACAATACTTCAACGATGAACACTGGGATGAATTTTCAGAATTTTGCCCCGAACCAACTGATTCCGATCAATTTCATTTACTGACTCAGAAAATTGGCGACAGGGAAATAGCTAAGGTAATCTGGCTAAGACGGGAGGAACATTCTTTGCACTGGATCCACAGCACTGTTCCAGCACTAGAAGGTCTAACACCGCTGGATTGCTTGTCCACATTGGAACTTACCAATCGTCTAAAAGTATGCTTACTTAGAATGCCATAACTATCAAGACCACCGAGTCCAACCACTTTTGGAGCCGTATTTTTCTCACCAAAATAGGCGGAAATATCGTATTAAAGACGTTGCAACGAAGTTGAGGTTTGAAAGAATACCCTAGTTTAGGTCTTGTCATTCCCGAGGTAGAACAGGGAGCGATTCTTAAGCTAAGCATCCAATGAAGCACGTATTAACTCTCCTATTTTTTTTCCTTTTTGCACATTTACAATATGGTCAAACCAGTAACTGTTTCGATTTGTCGTATGACAGGGACATTGAAGGAACTGCGGGATTAGGCTTACTTGACGAATATAGCGTTTTCTTTTTGGGTGAGACGCATAATATAGGGGGTAATGACCTGATGGATTATGCATTGCTTACTCATCTAAACAATACGCAAGAAGTAACCCATTTCATCAAAGAGGGGACCTATAGTTTCATTTTCCTCCTTGCTCAATACATTGAAACTTCTGACCCTCAATACCTCGATTTTCTGGGTTTTCCTTTACCTAAAGAAGAGCGGGAATTTGTTGAACGATTGGCCAATTTCAATAAAAAAGTACCCGAGGATCGGCGAATCAAAGTATATGGCATTGATTCTGAGCCGTTTTATCATTTACCGCTCATGTTGAATGCTTTGCTGTATAAGCATGGAAATCCACCGCAAATCGTCCAGGAAACATTCGAAAAACTGAAGTCATTTCAGGCCGAAAACTGGACACACTTTATTTCGAAAAAGGAGAAGAAAGAGATTAAGGAAATTTGGGAAAATGTTAGCCCTATTGTTTCAGCGAATAAAACAGTCTTTCAGGAATACCTTAAGGATGATTTGACCCATTTCATGATGGTGCTTGACAATTCAGCTACAGTGAAGCGGTCCGATAGCCAGCTACTTGAAAACTTTTTAAAGCTTCAACAATTAACCGGTGCTGAAAAATTCTATTTCTCGTACGGCAGTTTGCACGCGCAAAAGAAAGGTGGGTGGTTAGCTGATCAGATCAATAAATCTTCATTATTTGAAAATAAAGTGTTCTCCATCAAGACCATCTACCATCAATCGACCATGTTGTGGGGTGATCAACATCTCCTGGTAAATACTCTGGAAAAAGTCAAGCCAGAAGAAGCCCAGAAGGTATTATCCACCTTTGACGATTGTTCAGATGATTTTGCTCTCCTGTCGACAATGGGGTTGTCCTATGAAAATGAATTTGATTTTTTGCTTCTGGCTCGAAACCAAAATGCCATAACGGTAGAAAGTGAAAAGGACCACTAATCCCTCTGATTCTCGAAACACGAGGCGCCTGGCATAGAAATTGTGAATTACAGCTCATTGAATAATTCATGCTTACTTACAATTACGAAGCCTCAACAAAATGAAGAAGATTAGAATAACACTACTTTTATCGACACTGATAGCTTGCTTCCTGGTAACCGGATGTTCAGAGAACGAAGCGGTTCCGGAAATAATCGAATTGAACGGCACCTATGAAGGGACTTTTACCGTCGAATACTTAAATGGGGGCCAGACCCAGAGCAATCCAGTCACCATTACTTTTTCCGACGGCACTTTTACTTCTACAGCAGGAGAAAACAGGTTTCCTGCCGGAGGAAGTGGCACCTATGAAGTCGGTATTAGTTCAGTTATTTTCACAGATGTGAATATTTGGACAGCAGATTTTGATTGGAACTTAGTACTCAATGGAGAATATACTGTTACGGTAACCGGCGGGATGATCACCCTTTCTGCCAGAAAAAATGATGTGGGTGTCTACACGTACGAATTGGTTAGATAACTGCGTTATTCAATGAATAGCTAAGATTAAATCTACTTGCACTAATTCCGAATTCAATTTTTGTTCATCTTCTTCCATATCTTTAACCTATGAACAAACAAGTAGCAATTGACTCCATCAAAGACATGCCTCAAGATTTCGAGTTGGATGAGTTAATTGAACGATTGGTGGTACTGGAGAAAATTGAGAAAGGAAGGAAGGACGTCCAGAAGGGAAATACTTTTTCTCATCAAGAAGCTAAAGGCAAACTGAATAAGTGGTTGAAGTAATTTGGACAAACAACGCTTTATTAGATCTAAATGAAATTGGTGAATACATAGCAAAAGATTCACCAAAATATGCGGAAATAACCGTATCGAAGCTCTACTACAAGGTAGAAGTTCTTGTAGAATACCCCAAAATTGGACGAGTCGTTCCAGAGGCTGAACGAGAGAACTTACGAGAATTAATCGAAGGAAATTATCGAATCATTTATGAGATAGCTGAAGATTCTATTTATATCATGTCTGTTCATCACAGTTCACAGATGTTAAGAATTTAGAATAATGAAACCCCTAATCTCTTGTTTCGCAGATAACAATGGCCAAACCAAGAAGAAGATACGTAGCTAAAGGAGTTTCCGGAGGGTGGAGGATTTGGAACAACAAAACCAAAAAATGGTGGGGTGAATTGTACGAACGGCAACCCGATGAATTACTGGAAGAATTGAATGGACCAAAAAGGCCTGAAACGCTGGTACAGTTGACGAGGAAATACCAGTTAGATAAAAGGTAATATCACTTTAACAACTGTTGGACTAATGGAATTGGACAGTTTAAAGCTCGTTTTGGAAGAAACCATTGAACTGCTATTAAGTGGAAATGAAATGGCTTTTGATGGAACAATACCTGCGGAGTTAGCGGAAGAATTGCGAACCTTCGTGCAAAAAATTGAACGGGAAGAAGCGTTTGATCGGGATTACTTGATCGTGCTTTTTCTACCAACCGCTCCCATTCAAGAGTGCTCAATGGCTAATGGATGGTCCGAGAATTATTATAAAATAGCTTCGAGATTTGATAAGGGGATTGAGATCTAAGCCATGTTCATAACTCATCCCCATTATCCGGACCAATACCTGGTGGGTTGAACAACCCCCAGTGGTCTACTTCATAGTTCCATCGGTCAAATGTGGCCACCCAACCGATGAATAAAAGTCGATATTCCTCCACTGCCTGACGAAGCAGATCGAAGTACTGAGTTTCCTTGAAACCATACATTCGAAGCGAATGTGTATTTACGATGAGCTCCCTGGCCGATTTCCTAATGATCGCCGCATTCTCCATTTTGATGTCGTATAACTCCCCAGACTCTGCACCCGAAACCTTGACCGATAAATTGGCCGCATCTTCTGACATCCATCCTGCGATTTCTTTCAGTTCTTCATTATCCTCCGGGATAAGGTCCAGGATTCTTCGGGTCAGTTCATCAATCTCCTGACCCTTTTTTAAGATCGGAAGTTTTCTTCCGTCCGGAATTTCGTCATCGTCGAACATGGTGGGTTGTTTTTTTAAAGATTCCCCCTTTGCTAAAGGGGTGGTCCTAGACCGGGGGATTATTAGAAAATCAAACCTTACTAAAATAAGTCTTTGCAGCATCCAGGGCCTTAGGTGCCAAAACCAGGGCCGATATCATGGTCGGTATCGCCATGAGCCCATAAGCGATGAACACCAGGTTCACCACGACGTTCAATGAAGCGACCGATCCAAGGATCACCAGGCCAACATACCAATAATTGAAATACTTACCGTATTCAGCACCGACGAGGTATGAAAAGCACTTTTGTCCATAGTAGGAAAGCCCAAAAATGGTCGTGATCGCAAAGATCATTACCGTAAGGATCAACACGTAAGGACCAACATAAGGCAATGCCGCATCAAAAGCTTTGGCTGTGAGTGTGATGCCATTGGATTCTGGCAATTGCCAAACCCCCGTGATTAGGATACATAGACCGGTCATGGTACAGATCACCAACGTATCAATTGCGGGTCCTAGCATGGCCACCAAACCTTCTCGTACAGGTTCTTTCGTTTTTGCGGCTCCATGCATCATGGGTGCAGTACCAATTCCAGCTTCGTTTGAGAAAGCGGCTCTTTTAGCTCCTTCGATGATAATCGCCCCGACAGCACCGCCCAGCGCGGCTTTGGCTGTAAAAGCATCCTGAATGATTAGTCCTAAGGAGGGAAGAATTTCAGTGAAATTGATGAGCAGGATCAATACAACAGATACCACATACAAGACCACCATCGCTGGAACAAGCTTGGCAGCGACAGAACCAATTCTTTTGATTCCTCCCAGAATAACCATGGCCACCAAAATGGCGATCACAATGCCCATGCCCAGGTCCAATCCAAAACTTGGTTCAATGCCATTGGGAATAAAAACCACATCTTTCATCACAGCCACCATTTGATTGGCTTGAAAAACGGGTGTTGCTCCAAAGAATCCTGCTACGCAGAAAAAAATGGCGAGAGGCTTCCAGTTTTTCCCGAGCCCTTCTCTGATCACGTACATGGGTCCCCCTTGAATTTCCCCTAAAGAATCTTTTCCACGGTACATCACCGCCAGCGTACATGTAAAAAACTTGGTGGCGATGCCAAAGAAGGCACTGACCCACATCCAGAAAATGGCTCCGGGACCTCCAGCAGCAATGGCTAATGCGACCCCACTGATATTTCCCATTCCGATCGTGGCGGCCAATGCTCCAGATAAAGCCTGAAAGTGATTGATCTGACCGGGATCGTCGGGGTTATCGTATTTTCCTCTCAAGACATTGATGCCGTGACCCAGGTAGCGAAATGGCAAAAACCGGGAATAGATCATGAAAAAGGCACCACCTCCCAGTAGCAAAACAAGTAGTGGAGTGCCCCAGACAAAATCCGAGCCCGCAACGATCAGTTCTTCAATTCTTTCCAATGTCTATTATCTTAATGATTTGAGATGATTCAATTTTATTATGTCACATTGAGGTTCTTGAAATGTGACTATGCAGGATCTTTTTCCAGCAACGGACTCAAATATTGCCAAACTGTTTCAGCAACAATTTTATGACCTTGAGGGGTTGGGTGAATGCCATCATCCAGGTTCAAATCCGGATTACCAGCCACACCATCCAATAAGAAAGGGATTAAGGTTGCATCATTATCTGCTGCCACTTTTGGGAAAATTTCCGCGAACCCTGAAGTATAGGTTTGGCCCAAATTCGGAGGCACCATCATTCCGGCAATAATGACCTGCACGTCGGGATTGGCTTCCTTAACCGCATCAATGATGCTCTGCAGGTTTTTGGGTGTTTCTACCAGTGGCAATCCCCGTAGACCGTCATTGGCTCCCAACTCCAAAACGAAAATATCTGGCACCGTTCTTAGTACCCAATCGATGCGACTCTTGCCACCAGCGGTAGTTTCTCCACTTAGTCCGGCATTCACGACACGATAATCATAGTCCAGAGAATCCAATCTTTTTTGAATGATCGCTGGAAAAGCTTGCTCCACGGCTAATTGATATCCTGCTGTAATACTGTTACCGAAAAACAAAATGATCTTGTCATTTGTAACAACCTCGGGGGTAACTTCGTCTTGTACTGAGGTTTGTGTGGATTCCTGGCTCTTTTGTTCGGGGGCACCACAAGCCATCACCAAGCAAAATAAGATCGCTACTAAAATTGAGTTTTTCATTTATCGCAGTTCTTTCGTCCGCAAGTGATGCTTTGTCAAGCGATCAAATCGAAGAAATCAAAGATAGTCCTCGTACTTAAAACAAATCAAATAGGGTTTAAATAGTTTAGCTGAATGTCGTATATCCTGGAAATTGACTCGGTTTCGAAAACGTATAAGAATGGTGCCAAAGAAATAAAAGTGCTGGATAACATCCAATTTGCCGTTCCGGCGAAAGAAACCCTGTCCATTGTAGGCCCATCGGGCAGTGGAAAAACCACTTTATTGGGCCTCTGCGCGGGCCTGGACCGTGTGACCGAAGGAAGAATTTCTCTGAATGGCATCTTGCTGAATGAACTCAATGAGGACCAGATGGCCCAGGTTCGAAACGAGCAAGTAGGCTTTATTTTCCAAAACTTTCAGTTGATTCCAACCCTGACAGCTCTTGAAAATGTAATGGTCCCGTTAGAATTGCGAGGTGTAAGTTCGGCCGGAAAAGTAGCGAAGGATCTTCTTGGGCGAGTTGGTCTTGGTGACCGTAAAGAGCATTACCCTTCTCAATTATCGGGAGGTGAGCAGCAGCGAGTGGCGATTGCGAGGGCCTTTTCCAATAATCCGGCCATCCTGTTTGCCGATGAGCCTACTGGAAACCTGGATGAAGACACCAGCCAAAAAATCGAAGAATTGCTGTTTGAAATCAATCGTGAACAAGGAACAACGCTTGTTGTTGTGACGCACGACCTGCAACTGGCTAAAAAAACGCATCAGATTGTAAAGTTGCGTGGAGGTAAAGTGGTGCAACCAGAAAGCGTAATGGCCTAAAACAACAAAGCATTGGACAAGCAGATTACCTATCAAAAGAAGAAATACAGCCGTTCGTGGCCCTGGCGAATGGCATGGAGAGACAGCCGCAAAAGCCGTGGCAAGTTGTTTTTATTCATTGCATCCATATCGCTGGGAATTGCTGCAATGGTTGGTATTACTTCCTTCCGGGAAAACTTACTCGACGAAATTGACGACCAGGCCAAAGCCCTGATAGGGGCTGATGTGGCAGTTAGCAGTAATCAGCCATTACCCGAGGATCGCTATTATCGGTTCAAAGACATCACCATGGACGATTCGAAAGAATTGTATTTCACTTCCATGGTGTATTTTCCTAGAACGGATGGTACACGATTGACGCAAGTCCGCGCACTGGAAGGAAAGTATCCTTACTATGGGGAGATAGAAACCGAACCTGTAGAAGCGGCTCGAAAATTCAAGGAAGGCAAATACGCCATTGTCGATGAGAAACTGATGATCCAATACAATGTGGAGCACGGTGATTCGGTGATGGTGGGCACACAAGGTTTCGAGATCATCGGGACCATCAAGCAGATTCCTGGTCAAACGAATATTTCCGGGACGATTGCACCAGTAGTGTACATCCCTCATCGATACGTGGAGTCAACAGGCTTGCTGCAGAAAGGCAGTCGGATCAATCATGTGACTTATTTCCAATTCCATCCGGATATCGACACGACCAACATCTGGCAGGAATTGGTGGATCAGACCGAAAGCAAAGGTTACGATGTAGAAACCATTGAAGAACGGAAAGAACAAACGGGTCAGTCCTTCAGCAATCTGTCCAATTTTCTGGAGCTCGTGGCTTTTACAGCGCTACTCCTGGGGTGTCTGGGTGTAGCCAGCTCGATCTATGTCTATATGAAGAGCAAAGTACAATCGGTGGCGGTGCTCAGATGTTTAGGCATGAAAGCCAGTCAGGCCATCAGCATTTATTTGATCCAGGTAACTGGTTTTGGCGTGATTGGAGCAGCCTTAGGAAGTTTACTGGGCATGGGTATTCATCTGTATTTACCGGTAATTGTCTCAGATTTCTTGCCGGTAGAACTGAATCCCGTTCCGTATTGGCCAGCATTTTTCATTGGCATTCTGCTTGGCATCGTCATTTCGCTGCTTTTTGGCCTGTTGTCTTTGATCGGTTTGCGCAACATCAGCCCACTTTCGGCCATCCGAAGTGGTTTTGATCAAGGGAAGTTTCAATTTGATAAGCTTCTGATCCCTATTGGCGGAGGCATTGCGTTGTTTATATTCCTGTCCATTTATTGGCAGATCCAGTCGGCCATCGATGCTTTGGTTTTCTCAGGCATTCTTATCGGCACTATATTGGTCTTGTTCGGTTTGGGTAAGTTGATGAGTTGGATGACCAGAAAGATGGTGCCTGCTAGTTTACCTTATGTTTGGAGACAAGGATTTTCCAATTTGTACCGTCCGAACAATCAAACGGTGATTTTGATCACCACACTAGGCTTAGGAACGGCGTTTCTGGCCACACTTTATTTCATGCAAGACCTGCTAGTGGAGCGAGTATCCATCGCAGAACAAGGTTCGCGACCGAATACGATTCTTTTCGATATCCAGTCCAGCCAAAAAGATGAAATCCGTGAACTCACCGAAAACTATGACCTTCCGGTGATGCAAGAAGTGCCAATTGTCACCATGCGTTTGCTGGAAATCAATGGTTATGACAAAGACGAAGCCTGGAATGATACGACAGTAGCCATACCCGACTGGGCTTATAATCGAGAGTATCGTGTGACGTATCGGGATTCACTAATCGATAGTGAGACGCTCGTGGAAGGGGAATGGATCGGTCAGGTAGAAAACCCGAGTGATTCCATTTTTATCAGTATTTCAAAAGGTTTTGCCGAAAATCTGGAATTGAAGCTCGGTGATGAAATGCTTTTCAATGTGCAAGGCGCATTGATCAAAACGTATGTTGGCAACTTCCGCGAAGTAGACTGGACCCGCGTACAGACGAACTTCCTGGTATTATTTCCCGCAGGAGTACTGGAGAAGGCACCCCAATTCCATGTGCTGGTGACTCGTATTGATAAAAGTGATCTCTCCGCTCGCTATCAGCAAGCAGTGGTTCGGAGCTATCCAAATGTGTCTATCATCGACCTGGAACTTATCCTGAAAACATTGGAAGAGATCCTGAGTCAGGTCGCATTTGTGATTCGCTTCATGGCCTTTTTCAGTATTGGTACCGGTTTGATTGTCATGATCAGCTCCATTATCCTAAGCAAATTCCAGCGGGTAAAAGAAAACGTACTTTTGCGAACGTTGGGGGCATCTAAAAGTCAGCTCTGGAAAATCACCGTAGCAGAATACCTGTTTTTAGGAAGTCTCGGGGCCATCAGTGGTATTTTCCTGGCCGCCTTGTTTTCTACCCTACTCGGCAGGTTTGTCTTTGAATTCACTTTCGTCCCCAATTTTGGGCAGATCGGCTTGATTTTCCTGGCTGTGGCTGGCATCAGTGTTACAGTCGGGCTTTTGAACAGTAGAGATGTGGTTCGTCAATCTCCTTTGGAGGTGTTGAGAAGAGAAGGTTAAGGTTTCAAAACCATCATTGCTTAACGTAAAGAAATTCTACTACAATTTCGAAAGTAACCGCTACGCGATCACCATTATAAATTCGTGGAATGGCGCTTTACTCTTGACCTAAATCAAGCATCGAAAACTTTTTTCAAAGACGGTGTGATTTATTTACTATTCCAGCGAATAATGAGGAAAGAGTAAATGAATACACACTGATCATATGGAGAAAAAAGAATTCATTCAGTTTTTAGAGGTCAACAAATGGATTCTGTTCAAAGTAATCAATACGTATTGTAAAGACCCTGAGGACCGCAAAGACCTGGAGCAGGAGATATTGATCCAATTGTGGAAATCACTGAAAACGTATGATTCGAGATCCAAGCTTTCTACCTGGGTTTATCGGGTAGCAATGAATGTTGCCATTTCATTTTACAGATCAAATCAACGAAGAACGAAGGATACGTATTCCATCGAGTCGACTGTTTTTCATTTGGTCAATCCTGAAGAAACCCTTACAGAAGAACGTCAGCATTTAAAATCATTCATCGATCAGCTGGACCCCTTCAAAAAAGAGATCCTCATCCTTTATCTGGAAGAGGTTAGCTACAAAGACATTTCGGAAATCGTTGGGATTACGGAAAGCAACGTGGGGACCAAGATCAGTCGGATCAAAAAAGAGTTAAAGGAATATTTTGTTAAACTAAATCAAGAGAATCATGGAATTGGATGAATTGAAAGCGACCTGGAAACAAGAGAAAAAGGCCCTTGAAAATCGCATCAAATTAGATGAAGCGTATATTCAAAAGTTTGCTTTTGATAAGTCGAAGGGCGTCTTTGATAGGTTGATGACTACTGCCATCATGGGTAGAAACCTGGCATTGGTTTATATGTTGATTTCGTTTACTGCATTGTACTTTATGCAAGCTGAGCTTTGGCAAAGTACGCTGGTCTTTATTAGTGGATTGGCCATGCTTTTTTCGTTTTTTCAGCACAGGTCTTTGAAAAAACCTGCTTACAGTCTAATGAACACGGTCGAATTGCAAAAGGCCATTGCGCAGTTTAGGATTCATACGGCTAAGCACGCAAAATATGACCTGGGTATTGTCGCCTTATGGTTCTCAGCGATGATTCCAGTTTACCTGAAGTTGTTTTCTAATCAATCGATCAATTTTGTGGATCAGCTTTTGGTCTCAGCAGCGATCGTGGTTTTGATGGTCGTTTTGTCTCCTTTTATCTATGGCAGGTATAACCGGCAACTCGCGGAGAATGAGGCGCAATTAGCGAAGGTGATAGAATTTGAATCGTTGGATTGAGCACCCCTGCCCTGGTTGAACTTATGTACATCAACCTCTTAAAAAAAGAAAGCCACAGGCCATTGAGATCTGCGGCTTTTTATATTTAATTATTTTTTTCTAATCCTCTGAGAAATACAGGTTATCCACCAAAATGTTGCCATTGAGGAAAGCATCCAGTTGATTGGTCGGGTTCCACAAAGCAAAGACGATGCTCAAGTTGCTCAAATCCAGACCCTGGAAGTCGGCCATCGGGATCTTGTACACCATCCATCCGTCATTTTCCTCGGGTGTGTAGTTTACCAGGAAGACAGCTGCGGCTGAGCTTTGTTCCGCACTTTCCAGTTTCACTTCGGCATCTCTAAACTCTTCTGGATATTTCAAGGAGAAGTTGAGGTGTCCATTGCTGTAACCAGACATGTCTTGTCCTGCCATTTCAAAGAATGCACCACCCCAATTGGTACCAGGGTAAGCAAACTGCAGACTGGAATTACCTTCGATTGCATCAGTAGATTCTGTGACTTCCGGTTCTCCGCCACCACCAAAAGAGGTGATCTCCAATTGGCCGAAGCCATCAAAACCATCCTGAACAGCATGAATCGCGAGTCCGTCATCGACAAATTGACCTAAGGTTTCTTCTTCAATATCCAAAACGGGGGGATCTTCAGCCATCAAGTCATTCCATTGGTATACGCGAACAAAATCTACCAACATACTTGTAGGGAAGGCAGTGGTTGCGTCAGGATTTCCTGGCCAATTGCCACCTACAGCCACATTCAGGATGAGGTAAAAACTTCGCTGAAACTCTTTCATATCATCTCTGATACTGATCTCACGGACCAGATTGCCATCTACATAGAATGTCATGGTTTCAGGTGTCCAATCCAACGTATAGAGATGATAGGCATCATCAAAAGTGGATCCCGAGGCATTGAGTTCTCCCTGAATGGATTCCAAATCTTGTTCGGAATTGGTGAAATGGACCGTGCTGTAGATCTGGTCCGTATCATGCCCAAGCATCTCCACAATATCAATCTCCCCTGAACCCGGCCAATCGATGGGATCTTGAAAATTATCTCCCAACATCCAAAAGGCAGGCCAAATTCCTTGTCCGGTAGGCATTTTGATCCTCGCTTCTACTTTCCCAAAACGGACGCTACGCAATCCTCGTGTTGTAATTTTCGTGGAGGAATAATCGGTTCCGTTTTGTTGTGCGGTTATCGCCAAAACACTGGCATCTCCATCCTGCTGTATGGATACATTTTCTGAGTTTTCTGTATAAAGCTGCAATTCGCTATTGCCCCATCCCACCGGCAACCCGAAACCTGTGCCGTCGCCTGTTTCGAAAGTCCAGATACTGCGATCCAGAGAAGTTCCGTCAAATTCATCACTCCAAACCAATGTAAATCCATCGTATTCGGTAATCGCTCGGCCTGTTCCCGGATCATCATCGGTACTACAGGAGGCCCACATCAAACAACTTCCTAAAAGCAGAAAAAGTAACTTCGATCTGTAATTCATCATGCTCACTATTTATTCCGAAAACTAAGGTGACGAAAAAAAGCTAGCATTCCTTGAATTGAACTACATCACGACTACATCATTGATTTAAGGGATTTATTAAACATGAGTGGTTGGTGGATAAAACCTTCGTTTCAAGGATCAATCTTCACAATAGATCTTCTCATATTCCTGTACGCGGAAAGCATAGGAACCGAGCTTTTCACCCTTTTCGTTGAGGTAGAGCAGGATGTAG
The DNA here is from genome assembly GCA_033344775.1 of Cytophagales bacterium. Lineage (NCBI taxonomy): Bacteria > Pseudomonadati > Bacteroidota > Cytophagia > Cytophagales > Cytophagales bacterium. Next base: position 474,979 of record JAWPMT010000006.1, read on the forward strand.
AATCCGGTTTCGGGACTGTATACTTCAGCTGTGAATAGAGGATCTTCCTGATTACCGAGGTTCCGGATCTCGTTGAATTTCGGGGGAAGTAATTCACCGTTTCGGCTGCTGGCCAGGCCATAACCCCGCTCGCCGTAGAAGGTGGCAATTTGCAGGTCTTCCCGGCCTACGATCATTTCAAAGTTGGATACGGTATCGATCAGAAATGACCCATCATTGAGATTCATCAAACTCCAATCCGCTTCATCTTTAACCCAGGCCGTGGAATCATTCCAATAACGGATCTGGTCATAGTCGAAATCCACGATCTCATCTTCACTTTCATCAATGATTCCGTACTTGCCTTTGGCTCGGGTGATGTAATAGGGGCCAAAGCGCTCCAGTTTGGATTCATAACGTGGCAAGATCAAGGTACTGTCCTGTATGTCGTATGCTCCGATTTTTCCTTTCGACAACAGAAAGATCAACCCGTCTGATTCCTGCATCGCATCGTACTGAAATGCGATTAACTCTTCACCTTTTCCATTGATCATTCCCAGTTTACCTCTTTGTTTCGTGATAAAAAGCGAATCGTCCAGTGGTTTGATTTCTTCGTACTTCCCGGAGAACAGCAATGCTCCGGCTTTGTTCCATAAGCTGGTTTCTTCCTCATCCAAAATGGTGATGTAGTCCGCTAATTCTTCATTTTGTAATGGCGAAACCGCAACTACCTGCTGGTTCTCCGTCAATTCCGTTTGAATTCCATTTGGAAACAATACCTGCATTCTGGCACTGTCGTCCCGGTAAACCGCCGTAAAATCACCCGCCAAATACAAGGTGTCCAATCCTGATTTTGGAGCATCCAGGCTATTTTTATTGTACAGGGTCCACAAAGAATCTTGTTCCACACCGATCCATACTTCATTTTCCAACAAATCAGTAAGTAACCCCCTTGGGCTGTTAGCTTGTAGTTGGCTGAAACGATAACCATCGGTTGTTCTTGCGTAATGGAACGGCGTACCCGGTGTTACTTCATAGTCACCCCAGGGGATCATAAAACTCAATTGCTCATTCATCAGGCATTCCCAGTCACCTCGAAATCCGATCAGTAAGGAATCTTCGACGACTTCAATGTCATCAAACTTGAATTCAAGTTCCAGCGCATCGTCCTGCAATTGAGTCATGATCTTTTCAGTCGTATAGACTGCAAGGCTTTCTCCTTTTTCAAAAACCCAGAATACCCCATCTCGATAGATGTCATCGTATTTGAATAAGGTAATTGGATATCCGGTATTGGAGATCAGTCCATATTTCCCGTTCACTTTGATCCTCAGCCATTGGTCGCCGATGGCCGCCGCATCTTCCAACCCATCCCATATTTCAAAACCTGATTTGTGGATCAACTGCTTACCCTGATCACCTTCTAATAACAACACACCCAATCCCAGGTCTTCAACCAGATCAAAAGATCCGGTGTACATAAGGTTACCAGAACGGTTATAGATCTCTTGTTGGTCATTGCCACCGAAGAAAAAGTCTGTCTGTATGTCTCCGCAGAAATAATCTCGATTGATTTCCGCAAATGACAAATCCATCATTGCACCGGAACTTGTCATGAAGCGATATTCTCCATCTTCATAAATGGGCACGGTTAACCTCTTAATGGCAGTGCTTACCCGTTGCAAAGAATCACGAAAGGCAATTCCTGACAAATCAGGGTTAGCATTCAGGTGATACCAAATGTTGACAGCTTTTCGAATTTGTTTGGAGTTAGGGTATCCTTTGAAGTAGCGTTCATAATCCTGAGCAATATTGGAAGCCGTCATTCTTTCGAATATGATCTTCTCAGCCCGGTCACGGTAAGGTGTCTCCGGTTGATCTTTCAAAAAGTCTACGTAATCAGAAAGCTTGTCGGAACGAGTATTCTCAAGATACAACAAGGAATCATAGCCAAAACGCGCCTCAGGCGAGTAATAGGATTGCGGGTATTTAAGAAAGAATTGCTGATAGGCCGTAGAAGTATATTGCGGTTTTACCTCTTTCCAGACCAGGCTATCGCGGAGTTTCACCAAATTCGGATTCCGGGGGTCAGCGGCATACCAACCCATGTATGCTTCAAAAGCAACAATGGTATGCGTATCCATGGCTCTGGCATAGTGCTTATCACGGATCCTTGTGTCCAGATCCTGAATGTTCTGAATACTGACCCTGTTCTTTTCAAGGTCCTCCAATTCATCCTCACTGGCCTGTTCGTAATCTTCGAGCGCTTGCCAGACCGTAATGCGGGCCGAGTCCAAATCGAATAAAGTCAAAGAATCAGTGGCCAATAATCCGGCGAGGACATATCTGGCACCAGGATTTACAGGTTCTTCGGAGAGTGATTCCGAAATGAGTTCCAGTGCCTTAGGGAGATCTTCTTTTTCCAATGCCCTGAAGATTTTTTTCAGATCCTTGGCGTTTGCATACCAAAACCCACAAAGGATCAACAAGAAGCTGAGCCATCTTTTCCAATTGGATGTCCTTAAATCGTGGTTTTTCATTGCTTTTTTATGACACGTTGCTGGTATCGAAATCGTTGTGACTCAACCTGTAATCATACAAAATTAGCACTCCGCTTTATTTATGCCTTTGTGTAATCAATAATTCAATAATCCCGGTCAGTCAGATATTTTCCCCTTCGGCCCACATAATGCCGGATGGCGTGTCGAAAATATGAAACAGTTATATCACTATCTACATTTGAGGCTCATACAAAGGCGAGTATTTTAAGCGGTGATTTTTTCCGTCTTTATAAGTCGGAAAATTTTTCTTTCGATTCCAACCAGCAAAATAGGATTCGAAAAATCATTGAAGGAGTGACCTCCCGGTTACTCCTTTCGTGTTTTTATACCTGTCACTGTTTAAAGAGGTTATTATCACTTCGGTTCGATCCGTAAACTTGTGGAGCAATTGTACAAAATGAAGTTGTCGATTTCGCTCGGCCTTGATTCATTTTAGGTTTTTGGGTCAAAGAAGAGCAGAAAAGAATAAAATTCTGTTCGAGATTTTTGGAGTCACATTTAAATCACTTCTATGAATAGCGAGTTTATTTTATTCCTGCTCTCTTGGGGCAAAAAGCATTAAAAAATGAATCCGGCCTAGATTTTGGGCCACTTTTCATCGATGGAAAAGTGGTGAGAAAGAACGTGCTTCTGACAGTAATTTACCTTCCACAGGTAATCTAAGTGATGAACTCAAATCTTTAATCTTAATAATTATACTCTAAAAGGTAGCACCCCAAAAATATTGCTTGATCCATCACTTCTCGTTTCATCTTCTAAGAAATTGGTTTTTTCCTTTCAATTCCTTTTCTGAAAAAGGATTTTTCAAAGTCAAAAGTGTGAAATGCGCTATATTGACAAAATCGAAAGAACCGCCTGAAGGCTTTCACGAGAAAATTTGAATGAATAGGTGAGGGTTGTTTCGATGAAAACCTTAACCTATGTCTAAAAATCTTGAAAACTACTGGAAACGTAACCTCAAGTACCTGGGGATCCTTCTGGTGGTCTGGTTTGTCGTCTCCTATGGTTGCGGCATTCTTTTCGCCGATGCACTTAACAGTTTCATGCTAGGTGGATTTCCACTGGGCTTCTGGTTTGCACAGCAAGGCGCCATTTATGTTTTTGTGGTCCTCATTTTTATCTATGTCTACTTGATGAATAAGCTGGACAAGGAATTTGACGTGGACGAGGAATAACAAACTAAAAGAAAAGCATTATGGATCCTCAGATTTGGACTTACATCATGGTAGGCGGTACTTTTTTGATCTACATCGGTGTAGCCGTTTGGGCCCGAGCTGGCTCGACGAAAGAGTTTTATGTTGCCGGAGGAGGTGTACACCCGGTTGCCAATGGAATGGCCACTGCTGCAGACTGGATGTCGGCTGCTTCTTTCCTCTCAATGGCTGGTTTGATCTCTTTTATGGGTTATGGCGGCGCGCAATATTTGATGGGTTGGACCGGGGGTTATGTATTGCTAGCCTTGTTGCTTGCACCCTATCTACGAAAGTTTGGGAAATTTACTGTACCTGATTTCATAGGAGATCGCTACTATTCGAAAAATGCGCGACTCGTCGCTTTGCTTTGTGCCCTCTTTGTCTCCTTCACCTATGTGGTAGGGCAGATGAAAGGTGTGGGTGTCGCCTTTGCACGATTCCTGGAAGTACCTTTTGAGCAAGGGATTTTCATCGGTATTGGGATCGTATTTTTCTATGCCGTACTTGGAGGGATGAAAGGGATTACTTACACGCAGGTTGCCCAATATTGTGTGTTGATCTTTGCCTTTACTGTTCCCGCTATCTTCATTTCCATGCAAATGACTGGCATGCCGATTCCACAACTAGGTTTTGGAGGCCAACTTGCTGATGGGACATACCTTTTAGCAAAGCTTGATCAGATCTCCGTAGATCTCGGCTTTCAGGAATATACTTCCGTCAATCAAGATAACATGGTGAACATGTTTTTTATCACTGCCGCATTGATGCTGGGAACTGCCGGACTTCCACACGTGATCGTAAGATTCTTTACCGTTCCTAAAGTCAAAGATGCTCGAGTATCAGCTGGCTGGGCCTTACTGTTTATTGCCATTCTTTATACCACCGCACCAGCTGTTGCGGCGTTTGCCCGAACGAATCTGATCAATACGGTATCAGAAAAACGGTATTCGGAAATGCCAGGATGGTTTTCCAATTGGGAGAATACTGGCTTATTAACGTTCGACGATAAGAACAAAGATGGAATTATCACTTATGTGGCAGATCCTGAAGTCAATGAACTTAGCATCGATCGAGATATCATGGTGCTGGCAAACCCTGAAATTGCCAATTTGCCTGATTGGGTAGTTGCTTTAGTAGTTGCGGGAGGTTTGGCAGCTGCACTTTCAACAGCGGCAGGTCTATTGTTGGTGATTTCTACTTCTATTTCTCACGATTTGCTGAAAAATTACCTAAAACCAGACATCAGTGAAAAAGGAGAATTGCGTGCAGCTCGTATTTCGATAGCAGTTGCCGTGGTATGCGCAGGACTGGCTGGGTTGGTTCAATTGGGTTTTGTGGCGCAGGTAGTGGCATTTGCCTTTGGTTTGGCAGCTTCTTCCTTCTTCCCAGCGATCATTCTCGGGATCTTTGATAAGAAAATGAATCGAGAAGGTGCCATCGCCGGAATGATCACTGGAATTGTGTTTACGGCCTCTTACATCTGGTATTTTAAGCCCGTGTTGGGTGGACCCGGTACACCGGAAGGCTATTGGTTCGGTATCTCACCGGAAGGAATAGGTACCCTGGGAATGTTCTTCAATTTGATCGTGGCGTTTGTCGTGTCAAGAATGACCAAAGAGACACCAGCGGAAATTCAGGAATTGACAGAAAGTATCAGATATCCACGAGGAGCAGGTACGGCAACTGACCACTAGCCAAACTCCTAATTTGTAAGAAAAACAGTGCTAATCACCGCAAAAAGTGTAGGAATGGTAGTGCTGTGTACTAAATCCCCCGTAGATCAGGAACACTAAGCAGGCATTGATCGGTTTGCCTACCTTTACTTTGCTCAATAAAACCTGTCTTTAACAGATAAACTCACCCTTCAAATGAGTCATAAGATACAAACGCTATCCGGCTACATTCATGAATACCAAAAAAGTGTACTACAACCCGAAGAGTTTTGGGGACGTATAGCTGAGTCTTTCCATTGGAAAAAGAAATGGGATAAGACCCTGGAATGGGATTTTGATGGTCCCGATGTTAAATGGTTTAAGGGTGGAAAACTGAACATTACCGAAAACATTTTGGATCGGTACCTCTACACCAGTGGCGATAAACCAGCCATCATCTGGGAACCCAATGATCCTCAATCCGAAGGGAGAACGATCACTTATCAGGAATTGTACGAAATGACCTGCCAGTTTTCCAACGCTTTGGAAGCTCGGGGCATTGGAAAAGGAGATCGTGTGATCATCTATATGCCCATGGTACCTGAAGCGGCGGTTGCGATGTTGGCTTGTGCCAGAATTGGTGCCGTTCATTCGGTCGTATTTGCGGGTTTCTCTTCTCAATCGCTGGCAGATCGCATCAAGGATTGTGAAGCCAAGGCCGTTTTGACTTCCGATGGAAACTTCCGGGGAGCCAAGCAAATTCCAGTCAAAGCGGTCGTAGATGAGGCCTTGGAGCAAACCTCTTCTGTAGAAACGGTCGTCGTGTTGAATAGAACCGGTGATGAAATTACGATGGCCGAAGGTCGCGACATTTGGTGGAACGATGCGGTGGCAGGCCAGCCAAAAACACATCAAGCGGCTGAAATGGACGCTGAAGACATGCTGTTCATTCTGTATACTTCAGGATCTACAGGAAAGCCCAAAGGAGTGGTTCACACTTGTGGTGGTTACATGGTGTATACTTATTATTCTTTTCTGAATGTCTTCCAATATTCACAGGACGATGTGTATTGGTGTACGGCTGATGTGGGCTGGATCACAGGTCACTCGTACATTGTATATGGTCCGTTGTTAGCCGGAGGAACCACGGTCATGTTTGAAGGGGTGCCTACTTATCCTGATGCTGGACGCTTCTGGCAAACCGTTGATAAATACAAAGTCAATCAATTTTACACGGCTCCTACGGCCATTCGAGCGTTGCAAGCTTTCGGAACAGAACCGGTAGAACCTTATTCTTTGGCGTCTTTGAAGGTGATCGGGTCGGTGGGTGAGCCAATCAATGAGGAGGCCTGGCATTGGTATCACACCCACATCGGAAAAGGCAATTGCCCATTGGTGGATACCTGGTGGCAGACCGAAACCGGCGGCATCATGATTTCTGCGCTGGCAGGCATTACTCCAAATAAGCCTGCACATGCGTCATTGCCGCTACCCGGCATCCAGCCGATCATTGTGGATGCGGAAGGAAATGAATTGACTGGAAATAACGTTGAGGGAAACCTGTGCATTAAGCACCCGTGGCCATCCATTCTTCGCACGACATATGGGGATCATGAGCGATGCAAGCAAACGTATTTCTCTACCTACCCTGGCCTGTACTTTACGGGTGATGGCGCCAAACGAGATCATGACGGCTATTTGCGGATTTTGGGCCGCGTTGATGACGTGATCAATGTGTCGGGTCATAGAATGGGAACCGCAGAAGTAGAAAACGCAATCAATGAACATCCTGAAGTCGTAGAATCTGCGGTGGTTGGATTTCCACATGACATCAAAGGCCAGGGAATCTATGCCTATGTGATCTGTGATGCAAAAGACAAGGATGAGGAGACATTGAGTAAAGAAATCATGAATACGGTCCGAAAGATCATTGGACCGATTGCCAAACCCGATGTGGTGCAAGTCGTTCCCGGACTTCCAAAAACACGTTCGGGTAAGATCATGAGAAGAATCCTTCGTAAAGTGGCGAGTAAAGACATCTCTAATCTGGGGGATACTTCCACACTACTGAACCCCGAAGTAGTAGATAAGATCATTGAAGGGGCCAATATCTAATAAGACATAGCCGGTCGCAACCTTTTCAAGTTGCGCCGGTTTCCTTTTTATGGGCAATGTCATCACCGACCGGGTTGCTTTCTTTCTGAAAGACTTTCATCCATTTTCATTCCTGGATCAGGAGGATTTGGAGGGGCTTGCCTCAAATATTACTGTAAAATTTCTTACTACGGGTGAAACGCTATACCGAGAAGGAGCATCATTCAAAGAGGAGATCTATGTGTTGCGTCAGGGCAATGTGAAATTGCTGAAGCAAGAGGAGTCTTCAATTCGGTTAGTCGATCAATGTGAACCTGGGGATGTCTTCGGTGTTAGGGCGTTTTTTATTGGGAAAACCTACGAGCTTACGGCTGAATGTGCGGAAGAAAGCCTGGTATATGCCATTTCAAAAAAGACTTTTCAAGTATTGTTGGAGCACAATGCGAGTTTTAGTCTCTTTTTCGCCAAGGGCTATGCTTCAGGACAAGTGATCGTTCGAGGAGAGTATCAGCAAGAGACCAGTCCGTTAATGAAGGCTCGTTTCGACAATCAAAGGCTGCTATATTCCCGAGATGTATTGACTTGCCAACCCTCAGATAGTATTCAAAAGGCGGCGCAGCTCATGACTGATCGAAATGTCGGTTCCATCATAGTAGCGGATGCCGATCGAAGGCCATTGGGTATATTGACGGATACGGACCTCAGGAAAAAAGTCGTTTCGAAAGGGATTCCGATCGATCAACCGATCAGCGAGATCATGTCTTCACCGGTTTTTACGGCTCATGCAGGTCTTACCTTGCCGGAAGCACTTGGCGCAATGATCAAGAAACGGTTGAATCACATCGTGATCACGGAAGACGGGCAAAATGATAGTCCGATTTCCGGTATTCTTTCCGACAGAGATGTGCTGGTTTCCCAGAAAAACCACCCTGCGGCGTTGATCAAATCCATTCACAATTCGAATGAAGTACAAAAGTGGGCGGATGCCCGAAATGCCGCGGAGGCGCTGCTGAAAGAATACCTGGAACAGGAAGTAAGCATTTCGTTGGTGGCAAATCTGATCACTTCCATTAATGATGTCATCATAGAGAAAGCATTGGATAAGGCCATTGAAGAAACTCCGGAAGCGGAAAAGCATTCATTTAGCTGGCTTAACCTGGGCAGTGAAGGCCGTGAGGAACAGCTCCTTCGTACGGATCAGGACAATGCGTTGGTATTTGCAGATACGGAGAACAACGATTCCACCCGTGAGATCATGGTTCAGGTCACCTCCAAAGTAACCGAAATGCTGGATATGTGCGGGTTTGAAAAGTGTCCCGCAGACATGATGGCGTCTAATCCAAAATATTGTCTTTCCCTCTCAGAATGTAAGAACCTCTTTTCTAAATGGATCAATGTGCCAGACCCGGCATCAATCATGAATGCCACCATCTTTTTTGATTTCCGTGCGATGTATGGTAGTCGTAGTTTAGGGGAAGAGGTTCATGAACATCTACGACGTGAACTGAAACCTGGGTCGCTTTTCTTTCATAACCTGGCAAAAAATGCCTTACAAAACCCCCCACCTCTGTCCTTTTTTAAAAATTTTCTTGTCGAACAGAGTGGTGAACATCGCAGCGAATTTGACATTAAAAAGCGCGCAATGATGCCCATATCTGATGCGGCCAGATTGCTTTGCCTGTCACATGGTATGGTGGACATTCAAAATACAGCTGAGCGTTTCCATGCTCTGGCAGAACGGGAACCCAATAATCAAAAACTTTTCGATGAGGCGGCTGCGGCTTATGAGATCATGATGCGGTATCGCGCCATGAACGGATTGCACAATTCGGACAATGGCAGGTACATCCAGTTGACTGAATTGAACAAGCTGGAGAAGCAAATGATCAAGAATGCCTTTATTCCTATCAAGGACCTACAGGAATTGATCAGTGTTCGGTTTCAAGCAAACGCTTTCGATTGATGCTTTCGAGGTTCTTTGCCAAAAAAGTCACTTATCCGGAATGGATGGCCAATTATGAGGCTCAGGTTTTCAAACCAGAGATGAAACAATCCATATGGTCGCCGGGATACGTCGTATTGGATTGTGAAACCACAGGAATTGCCAAAAAGGACAAGATCGTCTCTATAGGAGCGGTTATCGTCCAAAATAAATCCATTGCTTTAGGCAATGTGTTGGATATTCATTTGCCAATCACAGAGAACTCTGCCGCCGCTGCGATTCATGGAGAATTGTCCGATCAATCAAGGGAGAGAGACATTAAGCAGGCCCTTCCGGAGATCCTAAATTTTCTGTCCAACCATATTATCGTAGGTCATCACCTTCCGTTTGACCTGGGGAAATTGAATAAGTTGTATCAATTGCACTATCCAGGCTTCAAATTGAAAAACCCTGTCCTGGATACCATGACGATGATGAAACGCATTGATCCGGTCCGTTACGAACGAAATGTTGCCGGATCAGACAGCATGCAGCTAGATGTCCTTTGCAAAGAATTCGGCATTCTGGTGGAGAACCGACATACGGCACTGGGTGATGCTTACCTTACGGCCCAGTTGTTTCAAAAGCTTTTGGTAAAATTGAAAGCAAGAGGCATTGATACGATGGGTAATTTGCTGAAGACACCTGGTGGGTTTTAAAAGGCATTAGAAATACCCTAAAGATTTCGCGCACATTTGTAATGTGCACGAGCAACAAATATTATGGAGCTTATAGCTCCAAATAATAATGAATAGATGAAACAAAAAATATATCAAGTAGACGCATTTGCGGAATCGGTTTTTACCGGAAACCCTGCAGCAGTTTGTCCTTTGAATGAATGGCTCAGTGATGAGGTCATGCAGAAGATCGGCATGGAGAATAACCTCGCGGAGACAGCCTTTTATGTGAAAAGGGACGATTACTATGAATTGCGCTGGTTTACGCCAATGGTAGAAGTAGACCTGTGTGGACATGCGACCCTGGCGGCTGCTTTTGTGTTGTTTAATCATGAGGGTCATGATTCGGATGTCATCCAATTTCACTCTCCCAGAAGTGGGCCTCTGACTGTGACTCGAAATGGAGAATTGCTGACTTTGAATTTTCCTACGGATAAGGTCGAGGAAGTCTCCATTTCAGATTTAATGCAGTCCTGTTTAAACGTACAGCCAATAGCTGCCTTCAAAGGCTTGACCGACTTTCTTCTAATCTTCGAAAACGAACAACAGATCCGACAAGCAATTCCTGATTTGGTGAAAATTGAAGCTTTAGGAGGCCGAGGCACGATCATCAGTGCGCCAGGAGAATCGGTTGATTTTGTCTCCCGGTTTTTTGCCCCGCAATGTGGTGTTCCTGAAGACCCGGTAACGGGTTCAGCGCACACTACACTTACTCCCTATTGGTCAAAAACGCTGGATAAAACCAAAATGAACGCCATCCAGCTTTCGAATAGAACGGGTCAATTGCAATGTACTTATTTGAATGATCGCGTAGAGATCAGTGGCAAAGGGAAATTGTATTTGATTGGTGAGATTGCTTTGGGGTAGCATTCGGCATTACAAATGCCCAAAACATTTCGCCCAGATTGCAAATGTGCGCGAGCGACTGCTTTTATTAGTAGTATCTATTAAGTACCCTTCGAGAGTCACAGGGCACTTTTATTCCAACAACGCCTCCTTCAAATACGGATTTTTCTCATTGTTTTTCCAGATAAACCCATCCACGATGTAGTGGGTGATTTGTGGGACAGAAAGCAATCCTGTGGCCAGTACCTGCCAGTGCAAAGCGGGTAACTCTTCGAAATAGGGCAAGAACTTTGCGAAAAAGGCACCATTCTCTTTGTTGACAAACAGATCCCAGAAGTACTCTTCACCGAGTGCAAGTACCAAAACCCCTCCGATGACCATCAGGGCATACTTGAACTTTCCGAAGCGAATGGACTTCAGCTGGAATTTTCGCTGCTGGTAAAACAGGATCAGGGCCATATAAGGGATTCCGTGAGCCACCACATTGGTGATGGTAAATACCAGGTCGGAATTAAAATAGACAATGCCGATGTACCAATTTCCGGCTGTGGTCAATACCCAAAGCACTTTTCCTGTGGGGAATGGCTGTTCTTTTGATCGATATGTCTCCTGGACCAACCAGATTCCAATGATCAGGAAATAAAACCAGGAGCCAATTACATTTAGCGTCGAGATGAATTCCGGTTGCCATTGCACAAAATCACCGGTGATGAACCAGGAAAACTGACGATCCAGGTTGAGGTGCCAGAAAAAAACCGGATAAAGCATGCTTAGATAGATCACGAAGTTGTCGGAGAGCCTTTGCTTTTTGAAATCCCTGGCTTTGGCTTTGTAGATGCGCATGAAGCCATATTGCTGCTTGATGAAATGGAAAACGGCCACATAGGCCAATACCCGCCAAAAAAGACTTATAGAAATACTGGAAATGGCCACTGCTCCTGCAAATGCTAGCAGCGGTGCGAAGATCAGCAGTTTACGGTGATGTTGATATTCTTCCTTGTCAAGGTAGGTCCGAAAAAGCGTGGACCAAACATGACTGACATCTATGCCTAATACAAAGACGACCCAAATCCATAACGGTACTTCCATGGCGGTCCATTCTGTCGGAAGTCCGAACATGACCATCCAGGTTACCCAAACTGGTAGAAAAAGCCAGACCAGGTCATAACGTCGGTTAAATATCCAGTTGGATCGCTGCATGCTAGGGCTTTGATAGAAAAAGGGGCGTTTTGATCGTATTGATGACAGGATCTGCCTGATCAAAATAACCACTTTTACCAAAGCTAAGCATCATTTGCATGGCTTCCCGATTCCACCAGCGAGTTGTCACATTCGTTCCTGTATTTTCAAGCTTTTGATGAAGCTCGCGATCCTCTTTCGATGCAATGATCCAGCCCCATTGCCCGATTGTAGGCACCTGGTTATGATAATTGACTGTCTGAAGGCCAGTAGCTTCCAGGGTAGCTTTGATGGAATAGTGTGTGTTGGGGTGGAAATATGGACTGGAAGCTTGCGTAACGATCAGGCCATTGTCTTGTAAATGTGCACGGCACAACTCATAAAATTCCAGGGTATAGTATTGATTTGTGGTAATGTCAATAGGATCAGGCATGTCCACGATGATTACATCATACAGTTGAGTGGTCTGATTCAACCAAACAAAGGGCTCTTCTGAGATCACCGATACGTCCTTATCAGTGCTTTTTTTGAAAAAACCAATGTCCAGCGGTATCACATCGATATGACGAGGGCTGTATTTTGTAACTTCTTGCAACGCAAGGCTATTGTCCCCTCCGATCAACAGTACGTTTTGATTGATGCCCATTAGGCTCATGGCCGGATGAACTAACGGTTCATAGTACAGATGTGCATCGATCGTTGCTGCAGACAATCGGCCGTTATAGTGTACCCATTGCTCGCCTTTCCATTGCACTTTGTGAATTTTCCCGTGGCGTGTGGCTGTACTCTCCACCAATCGGTCGAAATACAGGTTTTGGTCAGGAATGAACTGAAAAGGAAGGAACCAAACTACACCACCCGCGAGAAATAATGGCGAGAACTTCATTTGTTCAAAACGCGTGTTGCCTAGTAAGATACCCGTTGTTACAAAAAGTATGTTAGGAATGACCCAGGCGTAATCGGTGTGTTGCAGCGCAAATGAAAGAATGGGATGTAAGGTCAATGTACTTAGTAGTAAACTCAACACAGTCAGCCAGAATGGGAATCGATTCGTTCCTTGAAATTTTCGGCTGATGAGCCAGGGAATGCCCATGCTGATCAATAAGCCCACTTCATCAGCTAAGTGATAATCGAAAAAATGATTGTTGACTTTCAACGCCCAAACGATCAAATTCAGGATCCCGACAGCCAACAGTGTTTTACCGACGGTCATGAATTCGCGCCAAGGATTTCAGCATTCACTTTTTTCTGGTAATGATTAAAGGCGGTCACAAAATTGACAAACAGATCTGTATTGCAGCTGCTGATCTCGATGTAGGCTTTGTTTTCTTCCGGAAAAGTATGCAAGGCACAATGGCTTTCCGCCAGTAACCACATGGCCGTGTATCCCTGGGGCTCGAAATGATGCTCCATGAAATTCAGGATGGTAAATCCTGATGTTGCGACAAGGGCTTCAATATCGGTTTTGAGTATTGTGGCATCTGATTGATGTACCCACGAAGAGAAATTGTCAATTTTAGCTTCCATGAAATCGTTCGGTAGCAGCAAATTTATACTGCCGGCTGCACTCACAGACGGTACAACGCACAAGAAGGTTGACAGAAACTGCGGTATTGTTAGCTACAATTTTTTATCTTCCTCGGAAAATACCCAGTCCATGTTAGCTAACAGCATAGAACAAGTAATTGAAAAGCTTCAGGAGATTATCAATGAAAGTGAAGACCAGATGAGTCCAATAGGGTATTTCGCAGCACTCTACCAAAAAGTGACCGAAAGAGTAAAGCAAGGTATAGCAGACAAATACTTTGATGATAATGAACGGATGGAGCGACTAGATGTAGTTTTCGCCAATCGCTATCTGGAAGCTTATTATGCTTATCAGGCAGGGAAGCCTTGTTCGAAGTGTTGGGAATTAGCCTTTGAAGCAACTAGAAGCCGGAAGCTGATCGTCCTGCAACATCTTTTTCTAGGGATGAATGCGCATATCAATCTGGACCTGGGAATCGCTTCAGCACAAATAGCCCCAGGTGAGCAAATCAAGGCATTGGAAGGAGACTTCATGAAGATCAATGAAATCCTTTCGGTCCTGGTCAATGGTGTTCAGGATGAATTGGCCCGTATCTGGCCAATGCTGAAGTATCTGGATCGTTTGGCGGGCAAATCGGATGAAGCGCTGGCGGCTTTCAGCATGGGAATTGCCCGAGATGGTGCCTGGCGAGTTGCCAAAGAAGCTGCAGACCTGTCTGGTAACGAACTACAACAGTATATTAATCAGAAAGACAGGAAAGTGGATAAATTCGGCAGGCTTATCTATAACCCTGGCTTTTTTCTTCGGAGCGTGGTTTGGTTCATTCGGATCATGGAAAAAGGTACAGTAGCCCGTAAAATCAGAATTTTGGATGGTTATACCTCCCAGAACGCTTCTAAATAGGGCTTGAACGCCGCCTTTTTTATTACTATCTCGCAAAATTTAGTTTTATTAGCAACTAGTTCCGATTATTCCAGTTTTTCCTTTGGGATACGAGAATACCATAGACGCAACAACCCTTTAAAGATGAAACTTTTCTTTACGTCACTATTGGTGATAACCATATTGGCAGCTTCGGCCCAAAACAAAACTGCGCCTACTTATCAAATTGATAAGACCTCACCTGAATCGACAGAACTGTACAAAGAAGTACCTGTTGTTACCCCTTCCCCGAACCACAAATCTCCCTCGGACGGGATGGTGTTGTTTGACGGGTCAGGAACCTCAGAATGGCAAAAGAATCCCATCCAGATCGTAGCGAGTATGCGAGAAATGGATCCGATCATCCGTGGTTTGAAGGATAGTTATCAGATGGATGCCATCGAATGGGTAGTGGAAAAAGGAGAAATGGTGGTCAAGCCGGGGAGCGGAGCCATCGCAACAAAGAAACATTTTGGTGATGTACAATTGCATCTGGAATGGAATGCCCCAGTTGATGAAGGAAAATCAAGCCAGTTGTACAGTAACAGTGGAGTATTCTTCATGGGCATGTATGAAGTTCAGATCCTGAACTCTTACGACAACCCGACATATTCCAATGGCCAGGCATCTTCAGTGTATAAGCAGCATATACCCTTAGTGAATGCTTCACGTCCTCCTGGCGAATGGCAGGTTTATGACATCATTTTTACTGCGCCACGATTTTCTGATAAAGGAACGCTGGTTACACCAGCCCGTATTACAGTCTTTCACAATGGTATTCTGACTCAGAATAATGTTGAATTATTGGGGCCTACATGTTACATAGGAACACCCTACTATGTACCCCACCCCGAGAAATTGCCCTTGATCCTACAAGATCATGGTGATCCCGTACGTTTTAGAAATATTTGGATTAGAGAATTATAAACTATAAAACTATTAATGATTACTGTCGTTCCGCCAAAACGACAATAACATCGCCCACCACTAACTACCGCTAACACTTGGAAAATTTAAAAGAACAATCCGTCGAGGAACTCTGGAAAGAATTTACCAGAGAAGACCTCAGGTCTAAATTTAAAGTCTCGAACTTTGGAAGGGTATGGTCTTATCCGGCCAACGACCCTGACAATCCCATTTTACTTTCCGGATATAAAAATGCTGGGTACCACGCCATTCCCACCAAAAAGAAAGACGGAAAGAATACGCTCATTTATATCCATAAGATTGTTGCCGACCTTTTCGTGCCCAATCCAAATGAATACAAGAAGCTGATCTTCAGGGACCGTAATCGCACGAACTGCCATGCCAGCAATCTGGTATGGGTAAGCAAAGAAGAGTATGCTGACTACATGCGAGAGCGAAAAAGTGTTTACGATTACCGACCGGACTTCAAGCCTAACACAAAGCTGACGCCAGCTAAAGTAGCCATGCTTAAAAAGATCATTCACGATCCGAATCGAAAGACGCGCTATAAGATCATTGCCAAACGATTCGGGATCAACATCACGACCCTTTTTGCCATCAAACGTGGCGACAGCTGGAAGGATGTGGAGCCGATGAAGTGATCTTCTCTTCGATTCCATGCCTAGATAAACCAGTATCAAGAAATTAATTTAGAAAATCGTCATTCCGGTCATCACTTGACAATCATGCGTTTTTCCCGGATTTCATTGATGTACCGGAATCTCAATAATCAGAGCAGTTGACAATTTCTGCTCCATTGGTTGAGATTCCGCAGGGCCGCCTGGCGGTATTCTTTTGCTACGCTTCAGAAACCGGAAAGACGTTCCTTTTTTTTGAATTCACTCATTCCTCAAAGACTTGACGGGATTGGTCAAGGCGGCCTTTCTGGCGTGGTTTGAAACTATCATTAGTGCAAAAAGTAGTGCAACACCACCGGCGATTGGAAAGATCCACCACTCGACGGGCACCCGTACAGCATATCGATCCAGATAGGCGTCCATGAGCCACCAACTCAATGGCGCGGCTACTGCAAAGGAGATCAGCACCAGCTTCGAGAAGTCCCTGGACAAGAGGGTGATCAGACCCGAAACGGAGGCACCCAGTACTTTTCTGATGCCAATTTCTTTGATCCGTTGCTCAGCCGTGTACGAAGCCAGTCCGAATAACCCTAAGCCTGTAATGAACAACGCCAGTAATGAAAAGAGCGTAGCTAGGCTTTTGGTCAGTTGAATGGTTGAGAACTTTTCCTGAAATTCCTGATCTGCAAATTCATATTCAAAAGGATACGCAGGGTTGTACTGGTCGAAAATTGCCCCCACTTGCGCCAGGGTTTCCGGCAGATCATCAGACTTTTTCAACCTTACGGTAATGTAGCTGATCCAGTCCGGATCCATGAACATGAACATCGGCCGAACAGGCTCGTATGGTGATCCCATCAGTACATTGTCTACCACACCGATCAGTTTCACTTTATCTCCCCAGAGGTCCAGGTTGGTGCCAATGGGGTCTTCCAGTTGCATGATGTCCAGTGCCGCTTTATTCACAATGATGGCCTGAGAGTCCAGGGCATAGGTACGGTCAAAGTCTCTTCCCATCAGCAGGTCGATGCCCATGGTTTCCGTGTAATCATAACCCGCCGAGATGGTGACAAACAACACCCGATGAGATTCAGGTTTGCCAGGCCAACCCAAAAAGTTATTGGAGTAGATCCCCGTAATGGGGCTATTGGACCGGGTCACAGCCTCAGCCAAACCGGATTGTAGCAATTCTTCTTTCAACGTATTGTAATGTTGGCCCAGTTCTTCTGTGTATTCAACCTGGATCAGGTTTTGTTGATCATACCCCAGTTCCCGGTTTTCTACCAGGTTGATCTGACGAAAAATGATCACCGTGCCGATCATGAGCAACATGGAAACAGAAAACTGAATGATCACCAGCACTTTTCTGGGTGTGGAGGCTCCCTTACCTAATTTGACGCTGCCTTTTAATGTACGTACGGTGTTGAAAGAAGAGAGGAACAAGGCCGGGTAGCTTCCGGAGACGAGTCCTGTCAGGCAGATCAAGCCAACAGAAAGTAGCCAAAACTGCGCTGATTGATAGTTGATAAATAATTGTTTTTCGACCAGATCATTGTAGAAAGGCAACGCCAGCTCGCACAGTATAATTGCAATGACAAAAGCCAGGGTAGCGATGAACATGGATTCTCCCAGAAATTGAGAAATGAGTTGTGTCCTTTTTGATCCAAGACTTTTTCTTATGCCAACTTCACGGGCTCTTTTTTCCGAGCGAGCGGTAGCCAGGTTCATGAAGTTAATACAGGCAATGATGAGTATGAAGGTGGCAATGATGCTGAATAGCTGGACAAAATCACTTCTGCCTCCAGTTGCTTCACCATGCTCAAAATTGGAGAACAACCTCCATTTTTCCATCGGATGGAGGAATAGCGTACGAGGCAGGTCATCCTGTCCATTTTCAGTCAATAAAGGACCAATGGCAGCGGATGCCTCCTGATATTGCGACGCCTCATAGAGTTCTACGAACACTTGAAAGGAATAATTACCCCAATTGGTGGTATTGCGTCGAACCCAATCATTGACCTGCTCGCGATGCTTCCATGGTGTCAGGTATTCAAATTGAAAAGTTGAATTATTGGGCAAGTCATCCAGAATTCCTGTGACCTGCATGAGGTGCTGATCCTCCATTTTGATGATTTTCCCCATTGGATCTTCATCCGGGAATAAAGTTTGGGCCAGGGTTTCAGTAATAACAATGGAATTGGGTTCTTTCAAAACCTGATCGGCTGTTCCTTGTTTCAAGGTATATTCAAACATCGTCAGAAACTCGTCACTGACGTAATAGCCTTCTTTGATCAGCCGCTTATCCCCAACCGTGAGTAACCTCGTACTTCCCCATCCGGCGACACAAGTATTTTTGATCCGATTATCGGCAGTTTTTAATGCACGATAGGTAGGAAGGGGAACAGAACGCCAGGAATTGATTTTGTCATCGAATTCAGCGTTGACCCAAACCTGATGAATTCGATCAAACTTGGGGAGGAATTGATCATAGGTCGTTTCATCTTCGACCCAAAGCATGATCAACACGCTACAAACTATACCTATCGAGAGTCCGGCGATGTTGATGATGGAATACAGACTGTTTCGCCGCAGATTGCGGACTGTGACTAGAAAAAAGTTGCGCAACATTTGATTTGAGTTTGACCTTTGGGCTCCCTATGGACTGCTAGCAGTGCCATAGGTTGCTTGACTGAAGGAAATACCGGCTGTTTTGTAAATAGTTACAATACGTGAAGAAAAAATACCGTGGACCTAAACCCTATCAAGGGTCTTCAATTAATGGATGTCCTTTTAAAATTTAAAAACGGACTATCGAGACGTATACCATCCAGAAACTACTTTGAATGCCTTTATCTTTAGTCTATCCCATACTCTTTTTTGGTAAACTGTGAGTCCAAGAAAGATCAAAAATAAAGTGGCAAGGGTCACGAAAATTTTTAAAGACCACTGCTCAAAACCTGCCAATTCTAACCACCACGTAACAAAAATTGCATTGATGAAAAAACCTGCGGAAAGCACTCTAAAAAGTGTGAAAAAGCTGTATTGGATATCTATCTCACGAAGGAGTCTTTCATTGCCTTCATTCCAAATTCTTGGCATTTTTGTGCTTTGTTTAAATCCAGTACCCTGTTTAGCCGAACCTTTTGTGAGTTTAATGAGAGAATAAAAATTATTTGAGTTATTCTCATAGTAGTAATGCCTAGGACATATGAAAGGGCTACCAGAGCTATTGAAATGTATGTTAAATAGTCTTTAACCTGAATTAGAAAACAAAGATCAGTTACTTCAAAAATCACGAGCACACAGAAAAAAAGACCAATTGTTACAGTGAAGCCTGAGATGATGGATTCAGCCCAAAGGTTTTTTACCATAGCGAGATTATCTGGTATTTAGATATAGTTTAGAATTTCTTGTCCTATCCCTCACGCAAGATCTTTTCCATTTTTTTACCTTTTGCTAACTCATCCACCACCTTATCGAGGTACCTGCATTTTTTGGTCAGCGGCGTTTCTATTTCCTCGATACGATAGCCACAAATCACTCCTTTGATCTGTTCGGCACCCGGAGGGACATTGGCCTCTTCAAAAAAGGTCTTAAAAGTCACTTGCTGGTCAATGAGTTCCTGGAGTTTTTGATCATTAAACCCGGTTAACCACTCAATTACCTGATGCAACTCTTCTTTGGTCCTGCCTTTTTTCTCAACTTTCGTTACGTAGTGTGGATATACTGAGGAAAATTTCATGTTGGCGATTCGCTCGTCGTGTTCAGGTGTGGTAGTCATAGGTCGATCAAAAAATTAAGTGATCCATTTTCAGGATTACAATCATATACCGGGCCTTATAAGATGACCCGTTTAGTTTATTCTAAAATTAATGGCTGGCTGTGAAAATTGCCAGCGATTGTAACATCTAACAGGATCGCTGTTGGTTGAGCTATTGTTTGCCCTGATTCGTATCCTTGATGAACAGGGCATCAATTTTTGGCTTAAGGGTCTTTGCTTTCATGATCCGAACATTATCCTGCTTCAGGTCGGCCAACGCATGGATCGCCTTTGCTATCTTCTGGGCGATTTCCTTTTGCCCGTCTTCGCTTGTGAGGTGGTAGAAATCATCGATGGTTCCCAGGTTGCCTGCATCGATGTGAATGGCCGGACATTGAAGGCGGTCCAGTACGTATAATTCAGATTCAGCTTTTTGGGAAATTCCCGATTGATCACTTAAATGACTCGCAAAGAATTTGCCATACGCTTGCGAAGATTCCGAGTGATCATTCTTCCCAGAATAGAAAACAGAAGGGCCTGATCTCAGCGCCTTGTTGTAGTTCGTATGAATAGATATATACAGATCCAGGTGCCTGGAATCCTTGATTCGTTCTTTGTAGGTTTCATAGGAATCATTAGTCCCTAAAAGGTGGACAGATGAGACGCCCAGATCAAACTGAGGGATTTGTTTCGCGATGGCGTCGGTGATTGCTTTCTCCATGGCACCATTGAAACTCATGCCCTCATCTTGTCCGCCCAGGCCATGATCAATAGCGACTCTGAAAATAGTACTTGAAACGGTAGAGTTGTCCGCATCATCAACGAAATGATAACTGGATAATAGTACGAATAAAGTAATTGCAATAAAGCCTTTCATCTTGTTGTTTTCTTTAGTTGATACGAAAGATACGGAGATTTAACCACTTTTTTGGTATAGCTACTGAAGACGGCAGAATTTAATCGCATCAAGCTTTTCTCCTTTTCATTGTTAACAATTCATCAGCAAGGCCCTTTGCTTCTTCGGTAATCTGATTCGGAAAATCATTGATTTCCAGTATGCGAATGGCGTTGGTATGGTTTAGGCTGCCTTTTTTCAACAGGTAATCGAACGTGAGCTGGTCATTGACAATTTTTTCTTCAAAGTGGTAGAAGGCATAATTTTCTTGTAAATAATCAATCAGTTCCAGGTCGTGTGTGGAGCAAAAGACCAGATTGATGGCATCATCAAGGTAGGTAAGGACCGCTTTTCCCGAGGCAATCCGTTCCACTGTGTTTGTGCCCTTAAAAATTTCATCCAGAAGGAACAGGTTGTGTTGTTCCAGTTGACTTTCGTCGGCAAATTTCTTGATGGTTTTTACTTCCTGGTAATAGTAACTCGTGTGTTCAAACAAGTCATCCGAAATTCGAATGGCGGAATAAATTTTGAAAGGGGATAAGTACAAAGTGCTTGCACAGGCTGTATTAAGTGTTTGAGCAAGCAAAGCATTGATTCCAATGGTTCTGATGAACGTTGATTTGCCAGACATATTGGAGCCTGTCAAAAGGATAGATTTTTGGTCCGATAATTTCAAGTCATTGTCAACTGCCTGGTGAATCAATGGGTGATACAGTTTTTCTGAATCCCAGGTTTTTGTGGGTGAATTGGAGAATTCAGGGATGCAATAATAAGGAAGAGACTCGCGCCAGGAGGAGACAGAGATCGCCATGTCCAGTTGGCCTATTGCTTCGTAAAGCACCTTAATGTCTGATTTGTTGGACTCGATCTGCCGGAGTAGTCTGAAGAGGACCAATGGCTCAATGAGTAAGGCACCTTTTACAAGGTCCAGGACATATTCTAAGGTTTGTGCGATCTCACCCAAAGCCTTGGATTCCCACTTGAAGAAGATGGATGCCCGCCAGATCTTATTGAGTGCCCGAATGGCGGAACCCACTTTTTCTTTAGATCCGAAGAACAATCCCTTCTCGTTTAGAGTAGCCGCCACTTTGTGCAACTGAAGTAACTGTGGAATGGTATTTGAATAACCCATGATGTTATTCTTATTCCACAGGTGAATGATCGTGTTGATGCTGATCAACAATAAGGCAAAAATGATCGCCTGACTGTAAAAGATGGAAACCAATAGGGCAATGACGACAGCAACAGACATAGTAGGGATCAGCCAGAACCATTTTGGTTTTGGGAGCTGATCTCCGAAAAATAGCCTTTGGATGAAATAGGCACCACGATCGTTGAGCGCATTTAAATCAATGATGGCTTCTTTCCATTCTTCTGGGTGATCATTGAGGAATTCGATGTGCTGTTCAACTATTTGGGAATTGCTGTGATCCCGAGGAAGCACCCTGAGTTTGGCATACAGGTATTGTTGACCAATGCAGGAAGTCGTTCGATCCAGAGAGATGAATAATTCCTCAAAATCAAGGTCATGCAGCGTTCGTTCATCGATGATTTGATGAGCATCCTGATGATCTTCATGTGAGAAGAAAAGAGAGATACTTTCAAAATCAAAATCCTCGTCTTTAATGTTTTGTTGACGTTCAAGTATCGCTTGTCGTTGCTTCAGTCTTTTTTTAAACATAGAGGGGTATTGAGGAGAAAAAATTTGACTCAATAAAAAATATTTCCCCTTGTTAGTTGCAGTGGTCGTGGCTTTATTACAAAGACAGTTTTAATTGCAAGAATTCAATTCAATTTCTTAACATACCTACTGCTCATCCATCCAAGGCTTCTAAAGCTCAATTCATTGTTTCCGGTATAGAGGTTCGACTTTAGTGGTTTCAGGTTGTTTTCCATTACCACAAACCACCAAATTCTTTCAGTTTCATCTGTATGTTTAGCGATCGCATATCCTCTGGACCCTTTTGGATAGATGGCGACGGTGTTCCCATCGATGATTTCCTCCTCGGGAAGGTTGTCGTAGTTATTGTCGATGATGGGTTGAGCCCTCAATTTGTATTCGGCATTGATGGTAACAAAGGGAGTTTTTGAGATGAAATGATCGGGTTGTTCGGTATCATACATATAGGCAAAATCATTGTGTAAAATGAATTCATACTTCGACTCCTTTCTCACAATATCTAGCGTCAAGATATGATCTACAAATGTGGCACAACAGTGATAATCGTGAATAGTAAATGATAGCAAGCTATTGTTACTGGATCTTTCTATTCTTTGAATTCTCCCCTTGATTACCCGTGATTTTTGGTAGGTATCTCCTGTGTTAATGTAGAATACCAATGATTCTTCATTTCCACCATCGAACCCTTCGAAAATCACATCATTCAGGCCGTCGGCATTGATGTCAATCAGATGAAAGCTATCGAGTTGTTCCCCCTTCTTTACATTTTCTCTTACGTAATCAAATGGGATTTCTATTTTATCTATGATCTTAGGGATGGTTTGCTGCCTTTGATAATCCGTTTTAATAGCATCCCAATACTGCCAAACAGTATTCTTCTCTCCTCGGAATTCGAATAACTGAATTTGTCCTGAGGATCGAACAGAACACAGTAATAAAGCAATCAAAAAAAGTTGTTTCATCCGTAAAAATTGACGTTTAAAGACAGGTTGAAATGACTATACCAAGCATAAAGCATTTTATCCAAAGCAGGAATCTTTCGTTGATTAATTATATGATTTGAGAGATGAAACATCTCACTTTATCTAACCTCGACGTGCCCACCGGAACATGTCGAGTAGAGTGAGTGATTTCTAGTAAAGGATAGTCACCGAACCTTTGTAATGACCACAGGTATTGGATAAAGACCAGTAGTATGTACCTGAGGGGAGATTACTGCCATCCCAGTCATTTTGATAGTTCGTAGACTCATAAACTTTATGCCCGGTTCTTTGAAATACTTGCAGTGATGTGTTCATAAGCCTTGAATCGATGAAAAAGTAATCATTAACACCGTCTCCATTCGGTGTAAATACATTGGGAATACTTGACACCAATAAATCATCATAGACAATTTCTATCGAGTCTTTCGCTGTTCCGCAGAAGTTTTCTACTTCGAGCCAGTATGTTCCAGATTGTGTGACCTCAAATAAGAAGTCATCGGACCCATCTATCCACCTATAATTTCCTTGTACAGATGACACATCTAATACTAAAGAGCTGCCATTGCATAGCGTCTGGTCCTCTCCTAAATTCAATGTTGGGGTATCCAAATAATCAATTCTTACTGTATCTGAGTCTGATCCACATGCGTTTTCTACCAATACCCAGTAATTTCCGGGCTGTGAAACTTCATAGCGTGGACTTTCAGACCCATCTTGCCACGTATAGGTTCCTGGTACAGCTGTCAATTCTAATTCCACAGTATTGGTGTCACAAAGTGTCTGATCCTCTCCCAGATCCACAATTGGAGTATCTAGAAAATCAACTTTTACTGTGTCCACTGTCAAACCACAAGCGTTATCCACTCTGACAGAGTAAGTGCCGGAGGAGGTGACTAAAAAAGTTGAAGCTGAAGAACCATCTTGCCACGTATAGGTAGCATTTGAATTTGTTGCATCCAATAGAAGTGATTGTCGGTCACAAACAACCTGGTCTTCTCCAAGGTCTAGAAAAGGTAAAAAGCAGCTTTCAAACTTACTTATCCCCTGGATGATTTCCCCACTAAAATCACTCTGGCTATGTGTGGTTCCGATTAATTGGATGGTGTTACTAATTGTGGAGTATTTATAAAGCTTTCTTTCTTCGGTAAAATAAATACTTGACCCAATAACCGTAAAGTCTCGAATAGGTAAGTAGGAACTTTCATATGTTACAACCGGATTGGAAAGCACACCAACGCTCTGAAAGTTTAATCGATATATGGATAAAAAATTGGCTGACGGAGGTGCTCCATCTGCGAGATATAGATCATCCCCACTAAAGGTCATGACATCTATGTCAGGATTGGTTTGATTTGTTGAGATTTCCGTAATGAAAATACACTCGCCTGTATTTGTGTCAACCTCTACGATGGATTCCGAATAGAAGTCATTATCCGATGTGCCGCCGTTCAAACTAACTGCAGCATATAGTTTTTCTTGTTCCGGATAATATGCCAGGGCTTCAGCCAAAGGAATCTGATTACCATTAATTGTAAGGCTGCCAATTTCTTCAAATTCCCCATCAACAGATATACGAATTAAAGAAGGTTCGTTGGATGTATTTCTTAAACTATAAAATGCATCGTTGGACTCATGATACGTGAGATCAGCCAGGTTTGCAGGCCCGCTTGGAGTTCGATAAACAGTAGCTTGACCTGTCAGACTATCTATGGTCACGAGTTGCCCATCTAGCAATCCAATTAGCTCAAGGTCTTGCGAGAAAATCAAACAACAGGGACTTATAATTAGCAACAGGAGTAATCGAACTCTTAACATGATAAGGTAATCATATTAATTGATTGCTAAGGAGAGTTCATTTTCAATCCGATTTAGTCTTTCATCCCAATAAGCGATGTATTCACTCAGCTCCTCCGGTGATTGTACTGTAGATCTTTCTTCAAGCCGGGTTTTATATTCGATACGGATTTCATTCAGATAATGATAATACGATTCGGAATCCTTGGGAATCAAACCAGGGCCCAAACAACCACATGTTTGAAAACGATGGCCGACCTTGTACATCCCTCTGACGATTTCCCACTCTTTTTTCTTTGAGGTTTTTGGCGCTCGGAAATCCATCCCCATGTTAGCCATAGGCTTTGAGCATTGAGGACAAGGGTGGTGTTCACCCGCCTTATTCTTATCGTGCTTGAAGCTTTTGCGACAGTCGAAACAGACGTAATGTGTTTTATAATGATGGAACCCGTATCTGCACATGGTAGGTAGAATCGTTTGGTTTTCAGCGCTAATCTTTCATTAGCTCGTTCAATCTAGGCTGAAGTATCCAGTATCCAATGATGGAAAACCAGATCAAAAAGAACTCACCCACATAGTCTCCGAATCTTGCCATTCGTCCGAGTTCAATGGATCTCATGGTTTTGGCCGCAAACCGGACACCCCAAAAGATAATTACCATGGAGAGCAAATGCAGTGGAATTATTATCGCTGTAAGCGTACCAGGGTTTACGTTTTGTTGTTCGTTGCTATCTTCCCAAAATGACAGTCCCATCCATGCCATAATAGCTACCAGGTAGAGAAGCGGAATAACAAAAAGGATCTTAAATCTCGTGGCGTTCAGTGATACTCCTTCCGGAAGTTTAGCATTGAGATGGGTGGAAATGGCCCAAATCCAGCCGAATGTCCCAAAAATGAAAAAAACCATTACTAGAGGAAAGGTTTGAATGATCAAGACAGGGTTAGAAAAAGTAAAAATGTTGATCAACAGAGGAATTCCCCAGGTCATACCGAAAAGTTGCCAATGCTTGAGTTTGAGTAGAAATTTCATGGTTTTTGTACAGAACTTTATTTCTTTTCCAGTTGATCAATCTTGGCCTTTAACACCTCGATTTCAGCTTGCTGAGATTGGTTTTGCTTGTTCTGCTCAATCAAGTGCAACGTCAATTCTTCCACCTTCTGCAAGAGCAGGATATTCATCTCCTTGATTTCCAGTCCTTCTTCGGCCATTTCGGCAGCGGATGGGATTTCAGGTAAGTGCTTGTTGGCTTGGATGAATTTTTCTGTTTCCTCTAAGGATCGCAGGTCATAGTCTTCTTCGAATACGAAATCTGCCCCGTCAACATCTTTCAGAATGATTTCTTCCGACGTGATCGTACCATCTACTACAAGTTTGGTATCTGGGTTAGTTACTCCGATACCCCAGTTTCCATCAATGTCTATAATACCCCGGGTTTTTGCATTAGACGCGTCCTGAAAGACTAAACTACCTGAAGCAGAAGAATATAACGTATACTTTTTTCCTACACTTGCGGTGCTTTCAAGGGATAAATAGGAAACATTATCATTCATGACATGTAGTCCTGTTTGGTTCGAGGAAATACTGCCACTAGGGGCAGTGGTTCCAATGCCAACATTCCCGTTGTTGTCCATGACGAACTTGCTTGTGGTGCCATATAGAATTTCGAATTTTCTCTGACTAGAAGCGCCACTGTTTTTAAGGTAGATCGAACTATTGGCACTAGCATTCTCTAACATCATTCTTCCATCAGCTCCTTGTACTTTGACAAAACCATCCACGGATAGTTTTGCTTGTGGGTCGGCTACTCCAATCCCCCAGTTACCATTAACATCAATTAAGCCTCGAGCCTCGGAACTGGAAGCATCCTGAAAGACTAAACTGCCTGCAGCGGAAGAAAACAACGTATACTTTTTGCCTACTCCTGCAGTGCTTTCAAGTGATAGATAGGAAACATTATCATTCATGACATGCAGTCCTGTTTGATTCGAGGAAATACTACCACTCGGAGAAGTAGTACCGATGCCTACATTTCCATTGTTGTCCATGACAAATTTGCTTGTCGGACCATACATTATTTCAAACTTTCGTTGAGTGGAAGTGCCGCTATTTTTGAGATATATTGAACTATTTGCACTAGCATTCTCTAACATCAATCGACCATCAGCCCCCTGTACTTTGACAAAGCCATCTACCGACAGCTTAGCAGATGGGTCGGTTACCCCAATCCCCCAGTTACCATTAACGTCGATTAAGCCTCGAGCCACGGAACTGGAAGCGTCCTGAAAGACTAAACTGCCTGCAGCGGAAGAATACAAGGTATACTTTTTACCTACTCCTGCAGTGCTTTGAAGGGATAAAAAGGAAACATTATCATCGAGGATATGTAATCCTGTTTGATTAGAGGAAATACTACCACTTGGAGAAGAGGTTCCAATGCCTACATTTCCGCCATTATAGTACATGTTTCCAGCGTTCGGTCCATCCCATTGGCCAAACACAGTGAATGAAGAGACCAGAATAGTAATGATGATCGTTAATTTTTTCATGTCTTAGCGTTTATGATCCGTTAGCAGTTTGAATTCACGTCCTTGATGTAACGTGTTTCTTTACCTGATTCAAGACCTGCAATTTAGCAATTGTGCTACAATCCGAATTTCTCACTGAGAACGTATGCGCCTTTTAATGCCTTTAGGGTTATTTGTTTTTAAGCGCCTCAATTTCTTTTTCAAGATGAGTGATTCTTCCCTGCTGAGATTGGTTTTGCTTGTTCTGCTCAATCAAGTGCAACGTCAATTCTTCCACCTTCTGCAAGAGCAGGATATTCATCTCTTTGATTTCCAGTCCTTCTTCGGCCATTTCCGCGGCGGACGGGATTTCTGGCAAATGCTTGTTGGCCTGGATGAATTGCTCTGTTTCCTCTAATGAACGCAAGTCATAGTCTTCTTCGAATACGAAATCTGCCCCAGCAACATCTTCCAAAATGATTTCTTCCGCATTGATCTTACCATTTACCGATAGTTTCTGAGTTGGCGCTGATGTGCCTATTCCAACAAGACCTCCGGATAAATTAACGATGGTATTGTTGCCAAGCTCATTAATACGCAATGGCTTACCCCCGTGCGCTTGAATCCAGGAATAATTTGTACCATAACCTAGCCTGAGTTGGGCACCACCTCCTGGCCCTAATATTAAGGTGTTGCCATTTGAATCTTGTGCTTGATTTACGACGTGCAATTTCGCTCCTGGAGAGGTGGTTCCAATGCCAATATCTCCAGTGCTTTTGTGAATAAATAGGCGTGAAACTCCCTGGATTTTGAAGTTCATATTGTAATCGGAACCAGTGATGAACTCTCCATAGCTTGCCGTATTGCTCCAATCTCCCGTATTAATACCTCTGGAATTCAAAGGACTCCAGGAACCACCATTAGTTCTGAACACAAACGCATTTGCTTCTGAGAAAAATGTTCCATGTGCCAGTTCCATGCTACCGGCCACATGTAGCAGATGATTAGGGTTTGTTGTTCCAATACCAACATATCCGGTGCTCTTGTGAATAAACATTCGTGAAACTCCCTGGATCTTGAAATTTAAATTGTAATCAGACCCAGTGATAAATTCGCCATAGCTTGCCGTATTGGTCCAATCTCCAGTGTTTATTCCTTTGGAATTTACGGGACTCCAGGAACCACCATTGGTCCTGAATACAAACGCATTTGCTTCGGAGAAAAATGTTCCGTGTGCCAGTTCCATGCTCCCTGCTACGTGTAGCGCATGATTTGGGCTGGCAATTCCAATGCCAACATATCCATTGCCCAAAACTGTTAGACCGCTTGACAAAGAGTGACTACCTCCAATATTTACAGTATGAAAAGTTTGAGCGTTTTCACTGTAATTATACAGATACGCATTATCCGCGTCTATCATATTAGTGGTCAGTCTAAAGTCAGTCTTTCCGTTCTCAGTTGAATAAACGGAAGAAGAACCTTGGGCATGAGCTTGAAAGCTCATGCCGATCATGGCAATGACAGCCAGTGTAATTGTTGTTTTCATCATCATTAAAAATTGATATTTATTGTTGTTTTCTTGTCGGCTTTTACGCCCAAGCTGATATCTGTAAACTAGCTGTTAAGTTTGTTTCCCCTAAAATGCTGTCGAATAGCAATGCTTGTG